>VXOH01000085.1 GCA_009840135.1 Chloroflexota bacterium
TCGGCGATGCGGCGGACCACCTGCAGGGGCTGGGGGAGTTCCTCATGGTCGGCCAGGGCGCCCTCCCATTCGTCGGCGATTTCCTCGGCAAGCTGGCGGAGGCGGTAGACGGCCAGTTCTTTGGCGAACTGGCGCTGGAGCTGGTGGATTTGGTTGCGGATTTGGGAGAGGGTCATGGTTTGGCTCCTTTTTTGTTTATCCACGAATGGACACGTCCTTCGACAGGCTCAGGATGAGCGGGAATGGAGGGCGGCCACAAGGGCCGCCCCTACCGGGAGATGCGGGGATAGGTGGGAAAAAATTTACTCCCTGCATTTTCGGACATTACCGGACATTTGCTCACGTTTCCCGTTGCCTGGTCTGGACATCAGGGAAGGGCGGGTTTGAAACCCGCCCCTACGGGGAACAGTCTGCTGGGAGGTCGGCGGAGTTGGGCCCTATGCCGGATTGATCTATGGGCCGGTTTCGAGTTTTGCCATGGAAATATGCTAGAGATCGGTCATGCGGAGTGGCAAGAGGGAGGTGTCAGGAAGTGGGGATGCGGTCAAGAAAGTTTGCAGGTAGAGCGGCGGATTCCTTCGCGGGCATTACCGTGGCCTGTGCCAGGCCACATAGGGGAATGAAAAGCAGGGACGCTATTCAGGACACTGGGCGGCGGCCGTTGGAACCGTTGGGTCCTGGCTGGAATCTCCTATTTTCATAGTAACGGCGGCCTTTTCGGCTGGAGACCCCACCAATTCTGCACTGTTACAAATTTAGCGCCAACCCTTTAGAAGACTCTCCTATTCACGTTCCCACCGAGACTCCGAGTGGACGGATTAATTCGGATAAACCTCTTGCAACTCTGGCAACCGGGTAATGCGGTGATTACCCCGGTCCTATTAGGCCATTATTCTCCTGGAAAAGAAGGCAACAGGTGTCACACCATCAATTCCTTCCGGCTAAACCACCCGGAAGTGGGCCTCAGTAGGAACACAGTCCGAGCCGTTAATGGGCACCAGGTCCTGCGGGCAGGCGGAAAATGCTACCACGCAGTCCATCTCTGCCCGCAGAAGCACGTAGTCGCCGGGCCCGCAGACCGGGGGCTCAAAGCCCAGCGCGCCGTCGGGTCCCACGGGAATATTCATGAACAGGTTCCACGGGCTGGGCGTTTCGGGTGGTGTCAGGCCCAGTTCGGCCAGGGCCGCCGCCAGGTTGTCCGTGCAGTTGTCGTGGTACTGAACGCAGCCCAGCAGTTCGTACCGGTAGCGGTCGCAGGCGGCCAACAGGGTGTCGTGAATACCGCCGGAGGTATCTCTTACCAGGGTAAGGATGGGCCGGCGTTGGTTGGTGACCATGGACTGGCCCAGAACCGGCATCGTCCGGCCTATGGATGTTCGAGAATGTTCCATGGACATGAACTCGGTCAGATCGTCTTGCCGGAAGGCCCAGGTGTCCACCACCTGCTGACCGTGGGTGTTGATTACCTTGACGTGCTGACCGGCGGCCACGAGAGCCGCCTTGCCCCGGCGGGCGGGTATGGTCTCCTGGTATGGTGAGGTCATACTTACCCCCTTGCCGCTTCGGTACGGATGATCACCTGGTCAACCGGTAAACTCGGCCCATATCTCGGGCAGCCGTGCCAGAGCTTCCAAGGGCAACGGACCCTTTCCCGCGTAGTCAACGGCCTGCTCCAGGTGTTCCAGGCTGGAGTAGCCCACCAGCACGCTGCTGACTCCGGCGTTGCTCAGGGCAAACCGTAGCGACGCCTCCACCAGACTCTCAACAATCCCCTCTTGCTGCAGGAACCGGAATTCGTTGGCCCTGGTACGGTCCTGGTCGTAATCGCGGCCCGAACCGATGGGAGCTACAGTGGGCACGGCAACGGGATGACGCTCTGCCTCGCCACTCAACGCCCCAGCCGCCAGAACCCGGATGACCAGCACTCCCATGCTGTTGGCGGAGGCTTTCCCAATGAGGTCTCCGTAGTCGGGCATATCAAAACCGGCCGGGACGGACACCCCGGCGCTGGGATTGATCAGGTTATACACGGACTGGACCGAGTTCAAAGCGCCGGAGTCTATAATTTGGTGCAGGGTGGGAGTCTCGCCCACGCCGGTCATTCCCCAGAACCGGACCTTGCCCTGGTCTCGCAACTGTTGGAGGGCGTCTACGACCTCGCCCAGGGTTTCCCCGGGCGTCACGGACCCGCCCTCGGGCATTGCGGCCACGTGGTTGTGCATCTGGATAAGGTCAACCTGTTCGCGCTGCATACGGGCCAGGCTCTGCTCCACTGAATTGATAACGTTTTCCTTGATCCTGACGGCCTCGTGGGTGGTGACCCGAAACTTGGTGCCCACATACACGTCAGCAACCAGTTCATTCAGCACTCGCCCCAGGTTGGTTTCGGACTGCCCATCACCATAAGAGGAGGCGGTGTCGAAGTAGTTGATGCCCAGTTCCATGGCCCTGGCCACTGCCCGCACCTGGTCGCGATGCTCGCCGCGAACCATCAGGCCGCCCACGTTGCCGCAGCCAAATCCGATTTCCGATACGTTGAGTCCAGTTCCGCCCAGGGGCCGATAGTTCATGATTGATTCCCTTTCCTATGTGATTTGAACCCATGGTATGCTCCTTTCCCGTTGAGGACAACCTCGGGGGAATCGGCCACCGCCGGATCGCTATTGTGTAGAGCAAGGGCTACCACAAGGGTCGCCCCTACGATGCCGAATTTTCCTCGCAACTGCCTTGTTACGATTTCTTACCACCAATCAGCCGTTGACGCTGGTTCGCAGCAGGGCTATTATCAAGGTAGAAGAGAAACCGTATTTCAATACTGCGACGGACCGTTACGGACCGCAACAGGAGGGGCCAGCATGGACTTTGGACTGTTTACCACCTGGAACGCCGTTTACGAGGGCGACAAGGTGCCCTGGGACCCGGATTACCAGGGCGGCAAGCTCATGGAAGCCGAGGCCTACAAGCAGAACTTCAAGGAGATTGACCACATCGAGAGCGCCGGCTGGGACTACGTCTGGTTCGGCGGCGGTCATTTCTCCACCCAGGGCAGCATGGACCCCCAGTCCCTGATGCTGTCCGGCGTCATCGCCAACCACACCAAGAACATCCGGATTGGCACCTCCATCCACCGGCCCACCCTGCGACTCCCCGGGGAGACTCCATCGCCGCGGGCGTTGCCCCACGAGCGGTATGCCTTCGACAACCTCCAACCGGAGGACCCCTTCCAGGTAGCGGAGCAGGTGGCCATTGTGGACCAGATCAGCGAGGGACGGTTCATCTACGGCGCCGGGGCCCGCACCCGGGGTTCCGAAGAGCGGCGGGAGTATTTCTTCGAGTACCTGGAACTGCTCAAGCAGCTGTGGGAGGAGGAACGCTTCTCCGGTTTCGAGGGCAAGTACTTCAACTACCCCGCCTTCTACGAAAGCTACATGAGCATCCCCAAGCCGGTACAAAATCCCCTGCCCATGCTGCTGCCGGTGGACAGCCAGGAAAGCTTCGTGCCCATGGGCGAGCACGGCTACCGAATTGCCATAGGCGCCGGCAGTTCCCCCCACAACCTGCGGGGTTCCGCCATATTGCGCCAGGACGTGGCCGACTACCGGCAGGCGTGGTACGACGCGGGACATGAGGGCGAGCCCAGCACGGTGGTGCGGGTACCCACCCTGGTGGCCGATACCCAGGAGAAGGCCGACCGCCGCGTGGAGAACCTGATGGACCTGGCCCGCATCTACTACGCCGGTCGCGTGGCCATCGGCAGCACCGACGCCGGCAGCGCCGGCCCCGAAGCGACCGAGGAGGTCAACCTCTTCGGCACCCCGGAAGAAGTGGTAGAAAAAATCCACATGTTCCGCGAAGCCTTCACCACCGACGAGATAATGTTCGAGTGCAACTGGACGTCGTCAGTCCCCCGGGAGGTGGTGATGGATACGTTGAAGTGCCTGAGCGAGGATGTTATTCCGCACTTTAAGTAGGGGATATTGGGGTTACAGGGGAATTAGAACGGGCCCGCTGACACGGGCCCGTTGCTTTTTGGAGGAATACCCTTTATATAGTTAATGTCACCTGCAACTACCTTCGGAAGTCGCTAAATGCAATTCCCTTTTGCCGAAACGGCTGATTTTGACTCGGTTCCCATTTCACCCATACCTGCGGTGAATGTGGCGTCAGTTCCACAGCGCAGTCCACTTAGGTATCCAGGCGGCAAGACTTGGCTGATCCCCCACATACGGGTATGGTTGGGTCAAATGGACCCTAAACCCCGGGTGCTGCTAGAACCCTTCGCCGGCGGGGCGACCGTCTCATTGACGGCCGTTATGGAGCAGTTGGTGCAACGATGCATCATGGCCGAGATTGATGCGAATGTAGCCGCATTTTGGAAGGCCGCTCTTGAGTACAACACAGAATTGAGGGACCGGGTATCCCAGTTTCATCCTACGAAGGAGAGTATTGAGGAGCTTCAGCAATGCGACCAGGACAATATACTTGATCTCGGCTTCAAAGCCCTGGTACTGAATAGAACTCGGAGGGGCGGCATTTTGGCCAAGGGCGCAGCCTGGTTCTGTTGCATTGTGCTGGGTAGGATTATACTATAGGGGCCATGAGCCATC
>VXOH01000170.1 GCA_009840135.1 Chloroflexota bacterium
ATTTGGAACTGCGCCCATTTCGGTGATTCCTCTTAACTGTCTGATTTATTCAGCAGGGCCGCCAGCGATGCCCACCTGGGGTCCATCGGAGCCATGCTGCATTGACATTCTTCTTGGTTGAGGTCCGCGCCGCACTCCTGGCAAAGGCCCGAACAATTCCTTCTGCAAAGAGGCTTTATGGGTTGTCCGGCGATAGAATACTGGCGCAATATTTCGGTCAAATCCAATACGTGGTTCGCATCTATTGGTGTTCCCTCGTAGTCAACGGGAAATGCGACCTTTCGGCCCGTATTCACGTCAACCACCGGAAAGAACTCTTCCTCAAGATCCAGAGAAGCAGGGAATTCAAACTCATTGAGGCACCTGCTGCAAGTCAGGGGCACCAGCGCGGCCACGCAACCACGCGCCAGCAGACCCTGATGGGTCCTCAGAAATTCGACCCTGCCCTGGTAGGTAACCGCTCCTCCGTCGGGACCAATTGTCCCGCCTTCCACAATAACACTGCGGGTGGCCCCGGTTGCTTCCTTCAGTAGCTGCGCTACGTTGTATTGCATCAACTTTTAAGGAACGTCGGGGATTTTCAATCCCCTTCGCAAGATATAATGAACCAGGGCCGCCAAACCTGACGGCCTTGCAAATTGGCAATGATTATACGTGGGGCAGGTAGGCCCATGTCAAGTCTGCCAAGCGAAATTACCGTGAAGACTACCATGCGGCCTCATTTCAACAGGAGAGTGCGGGCGGCCAATAAACCCAGCCGGCATACGGAAAAACCCTCAGAATCTCTGACTCGGGGAATCAACCCGCTGCCGGCGCCGGCCTCGCGCCGGAACGGATGTAGTCAACTATATTCTGGGTTGATGCGCCAGGGCCGAATACGGCATTAACTCCCATATCGGCCAGGGACGTCCGGTCTTCTTCAGGGATTATGCCGCCCAGCACCACCAGAACGTCCTCCATATCCTGCTCCGCCAGCAACCGCATAATTTCCGGCATAAGCTCCATGTGGGCTCCGGAAAGGATGCTCAAGCCCAGGACCTCGGCATCTTCCTGGACTGCGGCCTGCACAATCATCTGAGGAGTCTGGCGAATTCCTGTGTAGATTACCTCCATGCCGGCGTCCCGCAGCGCGCGGGCTATCACCTTGGCGCCTCGGTCATGTCCGTCCAATCCAGGCTTGGCCACCAGCACCCTGATGGGCCGATTGTCTTGAACCATCGTCACATTCCCCAGTTTGCCGGCCATGGCGGGGCAGGTTTAGTGCGGTAGTAATTGTATCCCATACCGGGCCGCCTTGACACCAAATTTCCGGCTACTTAAGATTATTTGAGCGGCACGTTTGGCCGCGGCGTTCAACCCCTTCTTTTGGGTCCCAGTAGCTCAGTGGATAGAGCGGCTGCCTTCTAAGCAGCGGGTCGCGGGTTCGAATCCTGCCTGGGACGCCACTTTTTTCGCTCCCCATTACGCCGGATGCCCGTCCCCAACCAGGTCTGTTCCAGGCGGGGAACACGCACCAGCCCCAGTCAGCCGAGGGAATACTCGTCAAGTGAAGCACCCGCCCATTCCCAACTCCTTTGTCCGGCCAACGACAAGGGCCCCGGCTAAAGTACCGGGGCCCTTTAATCCGACTTCGGCTCTCGCCGCCGAGGACGGCGCGCGCCTCTAAGAGTATTTGCCGCTCACCTGCGGGGTGGTGGTGTCAAATCCCTGGTTCTGGCGGTCCAGGCGGGTTTCCCGTGCCCAGGTGCGCTTCAGGTCGTCCTTGAACGTAATAACCAGGTGGCCCAGGCCATCAACTTCCAGGTCCAGTTCGTCACCGTCCATCAGGGCGCTCAGGCCTCTGTGATTAGTGCCGGTAGCGACGATGTCCCCCGGCTCCAGAGGATGGATCGAGGTAATCCACTCCATGATCCTGGGAATCTTGTGGGCCATGTCGCTGGTGTTGTAGTTCTGCTTGACCTCACCGTTGACTTTCAGGACCACCTGCCGGTTCAAGGGGTCGGTGAACTCGTCGGCGGTTACCACCCAGGGCCCGATAGGGGCGAAGGTGCCGCGGGACTTCATCTGGTAGAAGGTATTGCCGGGAGGCAGAACGCCCCTGGCGGACCCATCTATGAAATTAAGGTAGCCGAAGATGTAATCGTAGGCATCCTCGGGTTTGACAAACTCCGCCCGCTTCCCGATCACGAATGCCATTTCCGCCTCGAATTCAAAGATCGTGGCGGGAATATCAGGCAGATTTACAGTATCCCCGGGGCCGACGATGCAGTGGGGCGACTTCAGGAAGGCATTTATGGGGGCGGGTTCATCCCTGGTGCCGTCCTCCATGTAGTTAACCGCCATGCAAACAATGGTGTAGGGCTTGGGCAGCGGGGGACGGAGAGTAACCGAACTCACCGGCACACCGTTTTCCGCAGCGACCAAGGCCTCTATGCCTGCCCGGTGACTGTCAAATCCGCCAATCACCCGGTTGATCAAGTCCTGGGGCGAGGTATGGGCGACGCCACTCACTACTGAAGAGACGTCCACCACGTTGTCACCCTTGACCACTCCCAGCTTAAAGTCGTCGAAGAATACCAGCTTCATAAGTTATTCCCCTCCTGGAGTTACTTGTCCCTGGACCGGCCCGTCCTCTTAGACCAGCACTCCAAAGCCTGAAACGGTGCAAAGTTCTATCCTGTTGCCATCGGGATCGTTTATGTAAAAGGCTCGCTGTCCGTCGTTGCGGGTCTGGATGTCCGTAGTTTCTACGCCCTTGTCCAGGAAATACTTTTGCGAGGCCTCAATGTCGTCCACCTCGAAGGCGGTGTGGTGGGATGGAGCGGAAGGAGCATCCGGGTTTTCGATGATATGCACCATGGCCCCGCTGGGCAGCTGCAGCCAGTAAAGATGATCGCTGTTGACCATCTTCGGAATCTGCTTTACGCCCAGGACATCCTCGTACCACTTCAGCGCGGCGTCCTTGTTCTTTACGTTGTAAGTTATGTGGTTGATGCTCTTGAGCCTGATGTTATCGGCAAGCATGGCTTTCCTCCTTAGGTTGCTTGGTTCTTTATTTTCGAATTCCCTTGTATCAGCAGGCCTATGATACCAGCAATCTGCTGCTCTACCAAATAAAGGAAGGTCTGAACAATTCCCTTCCACCCTCATGGGGCCAGGTTAGAATGGGGGTGGGAGTCGCCCACCGCAGGGGCGATTCGCGAACCGCCTCTACCCCTACGCAAAGAGTTCCACCCTGTGCCGGGACAAGGGTGACTTATTCAGATGTTCCCCAGATACCCGGGCTAAATTCCCAGGACCCGCTCCAGGTTTTTCCAGAGAATGGCGTCCTTTTCGTCCTGGGAAAGGCTTTCCAGGCTGTTCACCCACTCTACCGGAGAGTCTATTCCCATGTCATAGGGATAGTCGCTGCCCAGGAAAATGCGGTCAATGCCGGCGCAGTCAATCATGTACCGGAGCACGGCTTCGCTGTGGGTCAGGCAATCGTAATAGACCCTGTTGAGATAGGTGCTGGGAATACCGGCGCCCAGGGCGCGGGCCTCGGAGCGCACCTGCCACCCCCGGTCCATGCGCCCGGCGCCAAAACAGGCGAATCCTCCGCCGTGGGCCAGGCAAACCTTCAGGTCCGGAAAACGGTCCAGAACCCCCCCGAATACCAGGGTGGCAAAGGTTACCGCGCGGTCGGCCAGGTTTCCGATGGAGTTGTCAATGAAGTAACCCTTGGTGTCCCTTGGGGCTACGATGGTGTCATCGCCCTCCTGGTGGAAGAAAATCAGCGCTCCCAGCTTCTCTGCGGCAGCCCAGAAGGGAATGAAATCCTCGTGGTCCAGCGTCTTGTTGTTCACGTGGTCGCTGATCTGCGCGCCCTTCAGTCTCAGTTGATTAACCGTCCGGTCCAGCTCGGCGATGGCGGCGTCAACGTCCTGCATCGGCAGGGTGGCCATGCCGACAAAGCGTTCCGGATGAGACCTGGTGAGTTCGGCCACGTAGTCGTTGCAGTCGCGGGCGGCAGCGGCTCCTACGTCGGCCGGCAGGTCGTAATTGTACAAACCCACCCATGTGGTCAAGACATGCACGTCCACGCCAACGGAATCCATGTATGCTACCCGCTCATCCGCGGTCAGGGAGTAGGCGGGGTGAAGCCACTGGCGCTTGGAGCCCTGCACCAGGAAGTTGCGTCCGTTCATTTCCTGGCGGGTAAACCCGTTCCAGGTCTCTCCTTCAGCAAGGTGCGCGGCCGCCGCCGGCGCTATGTGGGCATGAATGTCTATGCTACGCATTTGCATGTCTCCTGTATTTACGTTGCAAGAATGGTGTGCTGCGACCTGAAACTGACCGCCGAATCCGAACCGGCATTTCGGTCAAAGCCGGAAGAGAATTATTTTAGGCCGTTAACTCCTGCACTGGGAAAACAACACTGGAAAAGTCTGCCAGGGCGATGTTGGAACTCCTGCTAAGGGGTCTCGTCAAATATTCCGTCATTTCTGCGAAGGCAGGAATCTCGACCCCAGCCTGGCGAGGTTCCCGCCTCCGGAGACCTTTGCGTAACCTGCCATTTAGTTTTTTGGAGTTGATAATGAATCACT
>VXOH01000179.1 GCA_009840135.1 Chloroflexota bacterium
GGTTTGGAATTCCCAGCCGGCAGAGAAATGCACCTCTTCTTCCGGCGGATTCACCCCCACCCTAACCCTCCCCCGTCAAGGGTGAGGGGACAATCAAAAAACCCTGACCAAAGGTCTCTCCCACGTTGACCGAGCTACCTAACCTAACTATAATCTAAATCAAGAATACCGATAAAGCACAAGCGAGGTGTCAAGCTGGAATCGGCAGAAGTAGCCCAATTGGCGGTTGAAGTGGCCTCGGAAAAGCTGGCCGAGGATATTGTATTGCTGGACTTGCGGGGGATGGCTCCCTTTACCGATTATTTCGTCATTATGTCCGGCAACTCGTCACGCCAGATAGAGGCCCTGGAAGAGGACATAACCGATGCCATGAAGGAGGCAGGGGTGCGCCGGTTTCACCGGGAGGGCACGCCCGCATCCGGCTGGATTCTGCTGGACTTCAGCGACATCATCGTGCACATTTTCGGGCCCGAGGAGCGCGAGTACTTTGAACTGGAACGCCTCTGGGGCCGGGCCCCGCAGGTGGTCAGGGTTCTGTAAGGGACTGCATCAGGCCCAATTGCCCCTTTGGACAAGGGCGGGTTTAAAACCCGCGCCTACTTGGGCGCCTACAAGGCGCTCTGCTACTCCACTATCCAGGGCTCCACGGCCCTCTGGTAGCTGAGAATTTCTTCGGGCCGGAAGAACAGGCTTACCTCCCGCTCCCCGGAATCGGGGCTGTCCGAGCCGTGGACCAGGTTTCGGCCGATATCTATGCCCAGGTCGCCCCGGATGGTTCCTGCCGCTGAGTTGACCGGATTGGTCTGGCCCATGGTGTTGCGCACGATTTCGACGGCGTTGTTGGCCTCCCATACCATGGCCACTATGGGCGAGGAGGTTATGAAACTGACCAGGCTCCCGAAGAAGGGTCGGTCAACATGCTCTCCATAGTGCTGCCGGGCAAGCTCATCCGAAACCTGCATCAGCTTCATGGCGACCAGCTTCAGACCTCGCCGCTCCAGGCGGGTTATAACCTCGCCGACCAGGCCCCGCTGGACCCCATCGGGTTTTACCAGTACCAGTGTACGTTCTGCCATTTGGTCTATTTCCTTCCCTTTTCTGTCCACGAATGGACACTAGTATGCACTAATGTATTTGGGTTCTCCTGCCAGGGACGGTTGAAGCCGCGAAAGCCGCGCGTTCGTCAATGAACCTCTTAAAGAACCTCTTAAAGAACCTCTGAATACGTCACCGTTGTCCCGCCACTGGGAGGAACTCTTTGCGTCTGGGTAGGGGCGATTCGCGAATCGCCCCTACGGTGGGCGACTTTCAGCCCCATACTAACCTTCCCCCTTGACGGGGGAAGGGACAGAGCCAGACCTTGATTATGACCCCTGCCGCACCCGGTCCCGGCGCTTGGGGCCGCCGATGGTGGGCATCCGCAGATAATAGGGTTGCAGGGTTGCCACATCGTCAGCGTTACCCGATTCCAGCTTCAAGCATCCAAGCTCGGCCAGCGCCCAGAGGCGGGCTGCCGGAGAATGGCCGGCCACCACGGCTTTGTTTCCCAGTCTTTCCTTTATGAGCTGAGTATGGGACAGGGTGCCTTCGCCGCAGAAAATATGCTGGCTGGAGAGACCGGCCAACAGCTCATCAGGTGGGCAAATACGGTCTTCCCCGGACCGTTCTCCATCGGGGCCGAAACTCGCCGCAGCCACTTCGCCCCGACCGGCGTCCAGCATGGCGCAAACGGGCAAACCGGATTGGCGGAAGGGCTGAGCTTCGGCGTCCAGGGTGCCAATGCCGGCCAGCGGTTTGCCCGTAGCCAGGGCCAGGCCCTTGGCCACGCTCATGCCAACCCGCAGCGCGCTGAACCCGCCTGGGCCCAGGGCGACTGCTATGCCTTCCAGGTCGTTAACCCCGAGTCTTGCGGCCTCAAGCAATTGGACTACCGCCGGCATCAGTTCCGCGGTGTGGTTAACGGTAGATCTCCAGGAGCGAGAGGAGATTACCTGACCGTCGCGTGCCAACGCTGCACCGGCATTGCGGGTAGAGGTGTCTATGACTAACAGCATACTTTCCCAGAAGCCATTTCAAAATTAGACATTGACGTGGCCTCGATATGGGGATGAAGTCTCATGGTTGGCTGTCACCCCCATCCTGACCTTCCCCCATCGAGGGGGAAGGAAATTCTTGGGACTAACTCTAGTGGCCCAACCGCTCGAAACAATAGGTGGCAACGATGTTTCGCCTTTCCAGCCTGGACCAGAGTTCAAGAAGTCTAGCGAGGTTCCTGCCTTCGCAGGAACGACGATCAAGCCCCAACCCAGTAATGCAATTCTATTGGACTAACAGGCATCTGACCGGCTGCCCAATTCCTTAGCGAATGCCCTGAGTGGGTCCAGCCTGGCCTGGTAGCGGGGCGGCACATCGGTTATTGACAGGGTGCGACCCTCGCCATCCTCCGGATAGTCCAATTCTATCCAGAGACAGTCGGGAGGAAACACCTCCTCGGCCCGTTCCGCCCACTCCACCACGCAAATGCCGTCGCCGAAAATCTGCTCTTCCAGGCCCAGGTCCCAGGCCTCCAGGGGATCGTTAATCCGGTAAAGGTCGAAGTGGTAAAGGGTCAGGCGGCCCAGGTAGCGAGTCATTATAACAAAGGTAGGGCTGCGGGCGTATTCGACCACGCCCGCACCCCAGGCAATGCCCTGGGTCAGGCAGGTCTTACCGGCTCCCAGCGGGCCGGAAAGCAGGAATACGTCCCCGGGCTGGGCGTTCTCTCCAAGCAGGCGTCCCAAAGCCTGGGTCTCTTCAGGTGAAGAGGTGCGGATAAGCAATGGCTCACTCATGGCGTGGCGCCCAACCTCGACCTAGCCGAAATGGTCCCAGCCGGACCGGCTGACTATGGCTTCTTCACCGCTGGCGGAGACCAGGGTCACCTGCCCGGCCGGGCCACCGGTAATTTCGCCAACCACTGCCGCACCTTCGGGCAGGGCGGGAATAACTTCGTTCATCACCGGACCAGGGGCGACAAAGAGCAGCAAGTAGTCCTCTCCGCCGTTCAGGGCCAGGTCGAGGTAGTCGTTGGGGAAGGCCTGCTTCAGCAGAGGGTGCGCCGGTACCTGCTCACCGTAAATCCTGGCCGCAAGGCCGCTGGCGAGGCAAAGCTTGGAAAGGTCGTCGGCCAGCCCATCGCTGACATCCATTGCCGTGAGAACACCAGCCTGGGAAAGCAGCTGGCCCTCCGCCACAGCCGGCAGAGGACGCCGGTGGGCCTCCCGCAAATGGCTGCCGGCTTCGGCCGGCGCCGCCAAGCCTTCCAGCATCAGCTTCAGTCCCCCGCCCGATGAGCCCACGTACCCCGTAACGGCCACCTTATCGCCCACCTGGGCAGTTGTACGCTGCATGGGGTTGCCCTGCCTGACGCCGGTGAGGGCCACGGTGATAAAGGCAACGGGGGAGCGCACCATGTCGCCGCCAATTATCGCGACGCCATATTTCTCGCCTATTTCCAGCATCCCGCGGTAAAGGGACTCGATGTCGGCAACCTCGGTCTCGGGCGGCAGCCCCAGGGTTACAAGAGCGTACAGGGGAAGTCCGCCCATGGCGGCGATGTCGCTGATGTTGGAAGCCAGGGATTTCCAACCCAGGTCAGGCCAGGGAGTGGTTTCGCGGGTAAAGTGAACGCCTTCAACGACGGTGTCGGTGGTAAAGAGTTCGGTGGCGGCGCCGGATACCCAGGCGGCGGTGTCGTCGCCGGTGTCGACCAGCAGTTTGAAGCCATGGGCAGAGCCGTTATCGGGACCGCGCCGCTGCTGAGTCACCATGGCATTCAGCCGCTCAATGAGGCCGAATTCGCCGAGGTCTCTTATCTGCATGGCAATGAGGTCACAAGAGGGAGAATACGGGGAAGACGCGTTCTAACAAAAACGTGAGCAAGGGCCTAATCTTCCAAGGGCTGGGCAGACTTGAGCTTCTCGGCCACCTTGCGGGCCTGCTTTTCGCACTGGCTCCAGCCCAGGGATTCGGGTATGAGTTCCTTGTCGGGGAGGTGGCGGCGGAAGGTTACGATGGTGCCCATGCGCTTACCGTTAATGCCCAGGTCGCGGACAAGGTGGTCATTGACACCGTCCAGCTCCATAAAATGCCCTTCCAGCTCAGCGCCCAGGTTAACTACGGCATCACCCAGTTCCCACATCTTTCTGGCGGGGATGGGAATGCGCTTGCTCTTGAGCTGATCAATGTCGCCCAAGACCTCCCGCATGGCCCCGATGGCGCGACCGTAGGCATCGCACGCGACTCGCAACGACACTTCAGGTTTGTCTCCCAGCCGTTCCAGCTGGGCAACGGGCACCGATGAAACAAATCCCTCGTCGCGGGGTTCCAGGGCGATTAGAGCAAAGTCACCCAAAGGCGAATCCTCCGAGGCGGACAACGGGAGAGGACCCGGCAACAACTCCGAACCCCATTGCTGCCCTGTTTGACTGTAGGGGGAATTATAGCTCTCTCTCTTATTCAAATATGCCGCTGCCGACTATCTAACTCGTCAACAACTCGGTG
>VXOH01000034.1 GCA_009840135.1 Chloroflexota bacterium
ACATCGCCCCCCCAACCCGGTGGGTTTTAAGATATTTTGTCGACAGTTTTGTAGTTCTGTGGCCTGAACCGCCTGTCTTGGGGGGGGGGGCCCCCCCCCACCCCCCCCTACGGTGGGAAACTCCCATCCCCAACCTCGCCTTCATCCACCCTAGCAGGCAGGGACTTGGGCAGAGGTTCCTTAGACTGAAGGACTCGGGTGCGGCTTGCGGAGGAGCGGTGTCCCTTTCAATCAAATCTCGCCAGCCTCCTAAGCCATGCGCTCAGCAGGTCCACCCCTATGACCAGCGCCAGGTACCACATAATGATTAACGCCACTTCATCGTAGTGGAAGTAGCTCAGGTTCAGGCGAAACTCTCTGCCCAACCCCCCGGCATTTACAAATCCTACGACCACCGTGGTCCTGATAACCACCTCCCAACGGTACAGCAGGTAGGTAATGAAGTGTGGCAGCGCCTGGGGAATTACCGCGTACAGAAGTATCTGAAACAGGCCGGCCCCCGATGCCCGCAGGGCCCGCGCCGGGGCTGGGTCCAGGTTTTCCACCACCTCTGCGGTCAGCCTTCCCACGATACCCAGGTTGTGCAAGCCAAGGGCAATGGCTCCCGGCAGTATCCCCGGCGACAGGAAGAAGATTATCAACATCGCCCAGACCAGTTCAGGTATGGCCCTGGAGACGGCGTAAGAGCCCCGGAACAGGTGGTAGAAGACGGTGCCCACCTTTGAAGGTGCATTGCCAAGGTCGCCATTGCTGACGTTTCGGGCAGCCAGCATGAACGTCAGAAAGGCGCCCACTCCCGCGATTCCCATGGCAAGAACGCTCATGGCCAGTGTCCGGTAAGCCAGCTTCGCCGTAGCCCACCACTGGGAAAGTTGCAGAAAGGCGGGCGTCCCATCCACCTCAAGCCCCATCAACTGGGACAGAAACCCGGCTGCGTAGCTCCAGGTCTGTCTTTCGAAGAGATTTCCCAGGCCGCTGTCTCCGCTGGCAAACAGGTAGGCCCAGGATCCCGCAACCATCACGAGGAAAGCGTAAAGGGACAGTCTGGCAAAGGTGATGGAGCGCAACATGTGCGCCTTGCCTCTTAGTTCCCTTTCCGGCTGCGCCGGCTGCAATGGAAGGCTCATGAGGTCAACAGGCTCCGGCGCACGTACCCGCTCCAGAGATCAACCAGCGCCACTATGGCCAGCAGCGCCAGCAGCAAAGTCCACACTTGGCTGAACAGCAGATCGCCAAGGGATAGTTGGATCTCATACCCGATGCCGCGAATTCCCACGAAGCTCAGGATGGCGGCGGACCTTACGGAACATTCGAAGCGGTAGAACGTATAGCTGACCAGGTCCGGCAGACACATGGGCAACCGGCCGTAAATCAACAGTTGCCAGGCGGAGGCTCCTGAAGAACGCAGGGCCAGTAAAGGTTCCTCCGGAGCCTCTACCAGGAAGTCGGCGTAAATGCGGCCCAGAATTCCGGCGTAGGGCAGGCCCAGCGCCAGGATTCCCGCCAGTGGGGAGAGCCCCACGGCCGCCACGAACAGCACCGCCCAGACCAGCTCATGGATTGACCTCATCGCGCCCAGCAAAAAGCGCACTCCCACAACAACAGGTCGCCTCAGGCGGGATTCCGGGGAAGCCATCGCGCCCGACGCCAGGATTCCCAGCGGCAGCCCGAGGGCAACCGCCACCGTCATTCCGGCCAGGGCAAAGGCCAGGGTCTGCCATACTGCCGCCACCACAATGCCAAGAAAGCCTGGCGACAAGTCGGGGGGAAACAGGGCCAGCAGGAAACGCAGGGCGGAATCGCCGCCGCCCGTATGGAACAAGGGGCCGCCCCAATCTATGCTGGTCAGGCTCCAGATGACCGCCCCCACCAGCAACAGTGAAAGCAAGCGGGGGCTCTCCAGGAAGCTGCTAATCCGGTTGCGGGCCATGAAGCCGTAACTAATGCCAGTGGTGGCTGGATTCTTCGTGGTGCAGTTCGTAGAGGTCGGTAAGGTCGGCTTGGGTCAGGTTCGCGGAAGGCATGTCAAATTGGAGCTGCCCCTCCCGGAGGCCAATGACCCGGGTGAAGAACCGCTGGACCAGGTCGGTGGAATGGATGCTGGCTATCAGCGCCCGCCCCGAGTCCTGCGTCAATTCAACGAGAAGCTGCATTACCTCCTCGGCCCGGGCCGGGTCCAGCGACGCCACCGGCTCATCGGCCAGCACCAGCCTGGGAGACTGAACAATGGCCCTGGCGATGGCCACCCGCTGCTGTTCGCCGCCGGAGAGGTGGGAGGTCCTTTCCTGGATTTTGTCGGAGATCCCCATCTGTTCAAGAGCGTCCGCCGCCAACCGGTAGTCCTGGGGCCATACCAGCGAAAACAGCGACCGGAACATTCCCCACTGGCCGAACCGGCCGGCCAGCACGTTGTGGACCACCGGCAACTGGGGCACAAGATCAAACTGCTGGTGAATGATTCCCACCAGGGACGCCAGTTCGCTTCGGGGGAGATTTTGGGACAGGCAGCGTCCCGCTATGGTAAGGGAGCCGGCATCGGGCTGAAGGGTTCCAGACAACAGGTTCAACAGGGTTGTCTTGCCGCTGCCGCTGGGGCCAACCACGGCAACTCGCTCGCCTTCGCCAATGGCGAAGGAAACCGACCGGAGGGCTGTAACTCGGGAGAAGGACCTGGTAACGCCCTGGGCCTGAACCAGGGGGACGCCACAGGAGCCATCCCTGAAAAGGCTTTCCCGTTGGTTCAAAATTGTCGCTGTCACCCCTTTGCTCCGTATCTCTACCGGATCATTCCCAGGTCTCGGGCTACGCTCTCGATGGGCTGGTAATTGGCGTTGTTCGTTTCTATGAACTTCTCGGTGCTGAAAAGCTCCATGATCTCGCCATGCTCCGCCGGTCCCAGGTTCAGAAGAGCGGTTTTGATCTTGTCAGTAAACCCGTCCCCGTAAACCTCGTCGAGATTGCCCTGCACGGTCCAGTTGTAATTAACATATTCGGGAGTGGTATAGAACTCCACGACGGTGTCGGGACTGACCTTGCCATCCCTGACTGCCCGATTCCAAACGTCTTCACTCAAGGCTCCAATATCGTAAGAACCGCCCAGGACCAGTTGCCAGGTCTTGTCGTGGGATCCGGTGAAACTGGGAGAAGTACGGAAATCCTCATCCGGGTTTATGCCAGCCTCGGTAATGAAATACCGGGGCATCAGATGGCCGGAGGTTGAACTCTCGCTGCCAAAGGTTATGGTCAGGTCCGAGGCATTGGCCTTCAGGTCCTCCAGCGAATTCAGGCCCAGTTCGGGACGGGCTATTAGCTTGGAATTGAACTTGGCGTCATTCTCCCGCTGCACTATGGCCAGGGCCCCCGGGTTCTGAAGGCGGGCCTGCACACCGGTCAATGCGCCGAAAAAGGCCAACTGCAACTGGTTCTGACCGAATGCCGTAACAACCGCGGCATAGTCGGCGCTGGGAACGTATTCAACCTCTACGTCCAGCTCCCTGGAGAGATAGCTGGAAAATACGTCATATCTGCGGGCCAGCCTGGAGGAATCCTGGTCGGGAATTCCTCCAACTTTCAATACGGGGGCAGGGTTCGAGTCGCAGGCCAAGAGCGCCAATATGAACGTACCCATGACCAGCAACAGTCCAAGCCTGGCAGGCCTCCAGGCCGCTATTTTCCTCATTGCAACCTCGAAAACGGTAGTGTCGGAGAGCGTAAACGCCTTCCCAAGCCCAGCGAAAGGAAGCAGAAATAACGACGACTCGCTACGCACGAATCTGTCGAAGACCGCGGATACCAAGAGGTCACGGTTTCGTGGCGCCCTGACTGAAGCGTCCGCTACAGGCTATGCAGGGAGTGTCCCTGGCAAGCTCCAAACCGGCTGCATTGAGTTCCTAATCCGCCCCCAAAAACATAAATGGGAGTCTAAAGCCTGGTTTATGCAGTGTCAATAAAAATGCCTTCTCGAAACAGAAATTGTGTAATACCATCGGGTAGTGATGGTATTACGTTATTTCCGACGAAACGCCAGGGAACCGGAAAGGGTGTTGGCAACGGGCCAGCGGCGCCGATTCCCGCACCTCTTCACGTTCCCTTACTTCATTACCTGGAGTGAAGATGGGCAGACTCACAGCACTGACCCAACCGCAACACCAAGCACTGATACGTCAACTAAGAATCCTCTGAATAAGTCCCTTCCCCCGTCAAGGGGGAAGGTCAGGATGGGGGTGAAAGATTGCAAATGACCATTTCCCCCTCACCCTAACCCTCTCCCACCAGGGGCGAGGGGACTTGTTCAGACCTTCCCTAAACTAAAGCTAAAGTGAAAACTACATTTGCCTGGAAACGAACTAACTGTACCTCGCCGCTGCAAATCAACGCTTCTGCCCCGAACCGTAGGGGCGATTCGCGAATCGCCCCTACTTCGCATTCGGGGTTGGATAC
>VXOH01000171.1 GCA_009840135.1 Chloroflexota bacterium
GCTGGCAGAAGAACGTCATCCACTACCTGCTGACCAACGAAGCCTACACCGGCACTGCCGTCTGGGGAGTCAAGAGCAAGGACGAGAAGGCGGGGGAGCCGGTGAGGGTGGAGAACGCCTGGCCCGCCCTGGTTTCAAGGGAGCTGTTCGAGCAGGTGCAGCAGGGGTTGCACCAGCGGGCGCCCACGGTGCAGCGGCCCGCCAGGGTGGGGAGCCAGTACCTGCTGAGCGGTCTCCTGCGTTGCGGTGTCTGCGGCAGGTCCTACTCCGCCCAGGGAGCCAAGAGCGGCCAGTTCGCCTACTACGTCTGCTCCAGCCTGTTCCGGGAAGGGGCCGGAGCCTGCACCGCCCGCTACCTGAATGCGACGAAGGTGGAGGACCTGGTGATCGAGAAGGTCAGGGAGCGGATTCTCACCGAGAAGACCATCACCGAGCTGGTGACCCTGGTTGCCGAGGAGATCGACAACCTGGCCGGGGAAGTCAACGGCAGGCTGACCGCCATCAACAGCGAGCTTTCCGACGTGGAGACCCGGCTGGAGAACCTCTACCAGGCCCTGGAGACCCAGCAGTTGCCCATCGAGGCGCTGTCGCCCCGCATCCTGGCCCTGAAGAGCCGCCAAGACCAGCTTGTGGCGGCGCGGGAGGAGGCCGAGTTCCAGTTGGAGCAGCGGCGGGCGGAGTTGCCCACGTCAAAGGAGATCAGGGGGTACGTGGCGGACTTCCGCGCGCTCTTCCAGGACGGCACTTTCCCGGAGCGGAAGGCCCTCATACGCAACTTCGTGCAGGGCATCGAGATCGTGGAGGACGAGGCGGTCCTGACGTATACTATCCCCATGCCCCAGGACGGGGTAACGTCGGAATCGGTCCAGGTTCTTGATTTTGTCCAGTCCGGCCCGCCGAACCTGGTAGTACATTTCCACCCGAAACATCCTTTGTGCCTCCCATAGCGCTAGTCTACAACCTATGGAAGACACGGGGTGGCACACTTTTCAACTGCCCTGAGTCAGCAGTTCTGCCCGCCCGCCTGGTACATTTTCTCTCTACCCTTCACACGGATCTTTCTGATCTAACCGTTGCCTATCGGTGGATTTGGGCTTAGGCTGTAACAAAATTGCCCGTTCAGCAAGGCCAAAGTTACCGAGTCAGCTTTTGTGCGACTGTAGAACTAAGGTGAAACGATTGAGTAAGGTATTGCTCAAGATATCGTGTACCATAGCCGTCCTCATAGCCTGTGCCTTGCTTTGGTCCGTGTCCTTAGGGTGGGGATCCGGATCCAAAGAACCCTTGGAAGAGCAATCGCTTCCTGGTGGTGTCTTCATCAGCGTACCCAGCCACTTTGTCCCCACAATCGCCGAGGAGCACCTGTCGGTCTTTGAAGGACCGCGAGAACAAGAGATAATCGCTCTACATTTCAATCTGGACGTACCTGTGTCCTCGGACACTATTGATAGGTTTACGGTAGATCGGCTCCTTACAAATACAGCGGCTCGCGTGGATGCGCCGTACAGGGAAGGCTTTGGACTCCTCCTTGACCGAGGCAGAGAATCCAGCATGGTCTTTGGGTACATGAGGGGAGACTGCGAAGGCATTGGGCGGGACATGGCGACCGGGCTAAGGCTACTGGTCGTGCGCTTCTATTCCTGTTCGAATTTCGACCGGGATTTGGCTACCTCGGTGATTGAGTCGGTGCGGTGGATGGAATATTCGGAAAGACCCCCATAATTCTTTGGTTTCCCAGTCAATCTACGAGAAAGCCTTCAGAACCACCCGGACTGTGTTCAGCAGGTCAGTGCCAAAAGAGAGCGGTACGACCACGACAAGGACGATTGCAAGAGCGCTACCAAAAGCCAACAACTTACGGGTCCGTGTGTCCTTCCCTCCAAGCGGAAGAAGCCTTTGCCTTATGAAGTACGCGACCCCCACCATCAGAAGGTGCCCCAGCCATTGGACAAGAAGGGGAAAGTAAAGTCCTGCTTTGGCCCACTCCCCAGGATTAACATCCTTCGGCAACTTGTTCCCATCGAAGAGATTGGCGATCCAAAATGTTGCAAAGGCGAACGGTACGGCTATGCCTACGGAAACGACCAGCGCAACCAAGACAACCCTGAAGCGGAAGCTCCGGCCAGGGAGCGTCCCAAGGAGACAAGCCACCAGTGCCGAGGCCCATGCTGGAGATAAATCAAACATCACCGACTCAACCGCGCAGCGCCAAGGCAGCGTCCCGGGTTAGTCAAGGCCCACACTGAGCCTCGGTAGTGTTCCAATTTAGGAGGCAATGGCTGCGGAGGGTATCTGGAGCGTACCCCAGGAATGTTTCAAACCCATACCTATCCGCCTTTGCATCGTGATGGGGAACTACAATGAGCCACCCCGCTATGGGAAATGGAATGCTCCACCGTTTCAATGTTCCCCCGCCTCCTCCACGGCCCGCCGGCGCTCTTCGCTAGCAGACGTATCATCGGGCCTCAGGCGGAGGATCTCGTCGTAGTCCGCAACGGCCTTGTCCGGCTGGCCCAGTTGCCGGTACACGAGGGCCCGTTGGCGGAAGGATGCCACTTCCTCCGGTTCCAGGGCGATGGCCCTTCCGAAGTCCTCCAATGCCCTTTGACGCTCGCCCAAGTCGGCAAGGGCACACCCCCTACTGTAATAGGCCAACGCGTCGTCGGGGGTCAGTTCCACCACACGGTCGTAATCCTCCATAGCCTCCCGGTGGGCTCTCAGTTCCGTCTGCGCAAATCCCCTGGTCAGGTGCGCCCCCACATTGTCCGGGTCCAGTTGAATTATGGCGTTGAAGTCTCCTATGGCCTCCTCGCACCGGCCCAACTCCATCAGGGACGCGCCCCGGCTGTACAGCACCCGCAGGTCGCCCTGGCCCAGGGCGATCACCCGGGTATAGTCCTCGACGGCCAGTTGGTACTCCTCCAGGCTGGCGTGGTTCAGCCCTCTAACGGCCAGGGTTTCGGGGTTGTCCGGTTCCAACTCCAGGGAGCGGTCCAATGCCTCCATCGCTTCCCCGTAACGCCCCACGCTGCCCAGGGCAACACCCAGGCTCCGCAGCGCCCCGGCATTGTCCGGGTTCTGCGCGAGAACGACGTCAAAGTCGATGATCGCATCCTGGAACCGCCGCAGGTTGAGCTTGCATATGCCCCGGGCGTAGCGGGCCAGTCCGTAGCTCTCCTCCAACTCCAGGGCCGCGTCAAAGTCCAGGATAGCCTGCTCCATCTCCCCCAGGTCCCGGTGAGCCATCCCCCTGAAGTAGTAGGCATCGGGCTGGCCGGGATCCAGCTCGATGGTCCGACTCATGTCCTCCGCCGCCTTGAGAAAGTCTCCTAGCTCGGCATAGGTAAGCCCCCGGTTGTAGTAGGCGGCGGCGTTTTCAGGCTCCAGGAGGATGGCTACGTCGAAGTCGCTCACCGCTCCGCTCAGGTTGCCCGACTCGGCGTAACACGCTCCCCGGCTGTAATGGGCTACCGCCTTGCCGGGAGACAGCCGTATTGCCACGTCGTAGTCCCTGATGGCAGCCTGGTATTCTTCCAGTTCCGAAAGGGCGTGGGCGCGGTTGATGTAGGCTGCCCAGTCTTCCGGGTCCAGTTCGATGATGCGGCCGTTGTCCTCCGCCGCCCGGCGGAAGTCCCCCAGTTCGCCGTACAGTTGCGCTCTACTTGCCAGGGCTTCGGTATTTTTAGGGTCTGCCTGGAAGTCTTCGGTCAAGCGCGCAATCATCCGAAGCATGGCCTCTCTGTCAATACCGTCCATCATGCGTAGGAATCTCCAGTCGGATTTCGCGGTTCCATCTCCTCGTGTTCCCCTGCCATGGCGCTTCTCCTTTGCCGCCCACCGCTCCACCGGAGCCCTTGATGCCCGTGGGCGGCGGGGACCTCCAGGCTACCATAACGGGATTCGCGTCGAAGATACATCAATGATGGAACTCCAATCGCTGGTTCCTGTCGACCGTTTCATGCTCCAACTCCGGCGGCGAGCCGCCGGGCATCGCTCTTTTCTGTACGAAGAAGTTGCCCACTGGCGGGTCATTTTCGGCCTCGTCGCGGCGGTAGGCGTTCTTGGTATCTCGCGTCGGCTTGAGGACCACGGTGATGGAGCCCTCTCCGGCAATCTCGATTCTCCTTGGAAACTCTCCTCGCTGGAATTGCGTTGCGCTGGAGAGAGGCTTTACCTCTCCGTGATTCCACGAGAATCGCCGGTTTCGACGTATGTGGCGGCGAAGTTGTGCTCGGACAGCCACCGCCGGAAGGACTCATTGTCGCTGAACTGCTTGAAGAGTTCGGTGTAGTCTGCCAGCATGGCGGTCACCACGGCGGTCAGGGCCTTGTCGTGCTCGATTCGGGGTTCTGTTTAGTTTTGCGGGGTATTTGAGTGTTCGGTGACGGTGGCAACATC
>VXOH01000061.1 GCA_009840135.1 Chloroflexota bacterium
GATGTTGCCACCGTCACCGAACACTCAAATACCCCGCAAAACTAAACAGAACCCCCTGGGGCGTTCACCAGGCCACTCGGATAGGTAGCCATCAGCTCGTTTCCCCTCTATCCTCTAAGCCCAGACCGGCTTGCCCGCAGCGCAAGGTTCTTGTCTGCGCGGGAGCGAGTGCTTAACCTAAAATTGAAATGCGATGGCTCTTGCATGCGACGCCGCTGTTTTGACAGGCGGGCGGCAACATCCCTATTATAAGTCAGATTAATTCCGTGCCAGAAAATTTGCGGACCAGCAGCGAAAAAAGGAGACTTGCCCCATGACGACCATTCCGGAACTAAAGGAACAGTATGAAGGTCTGGACCGGCGAGTCGAGATCCGCCAGGACGCGGCCATAGATACGGAGTGCCTCATGGCATTTCAGTACGAGTACCCGGAGCAGGAGACGGAGGTGGTCATAGACACCGACGAGTTCACCGCCGTCTGTCCCTGGACGGGGCTGCCTGATTACGGCACCTTGCTGGTGACCTACGTGCCAGGGCAAAGCTGCATTGAACTGAAGTCGTTCAAGTACTACCTGATGTCCTTCAGGGACGTTGGCATAGTCCAGGAGCACGCGGTCAACCGCATTCTGCAGGACCTGGTGGTCTGCTGTCGTCCCCGCCGGATGAAGGTGAAGCTGGACTACAAGATTAGAGGCGGCATACACACCGAAGTTTCGGTGGAGTACAAAGAGCCGGGGGAATAGCCCGGCTTTTTTGTTTGGCTGTTGAGTACCCCGGCGTAGCACTCTGCATACTGGAGGCCATTATGAAATTCACCGGAACGTTCGTTGTTGTCGTGGCCCTGTTTATCACCGTGCTGATAACCTCCAATATCATCGCGGTACGGCCCATAACGATTCTGCCGATTCAGTGGTTCGGTGATCCGGCGATAATTCTTCCGGCGTCCATAATCATCTTTCCCATCAGCTATATCGTGGGCGACGTGCTGACCGAGGTTTACGGGTTCAGAATCGCCCGCGGCGTGATCTGGCTGGGCTTCGCGATGAACTTGCTGGTGGTAATAGCGCTGTGGATTTCCGGCCTGATTCCAGGGGCATTTTTCTGGGGCGAATCCGACCAGGGTTCCTACGACCGGATCCTGGGCCAGGTGCCGGGCATACTGGTAGCTTCATTCATTGCTTACCTGGTAGGCGAATTTTCCAACTCCACGGTCCTGGCGCTGCTGAAATACAAGATGCAGGGAAGGCTACTGTTTGTTCGAACCATCGGTTCAACCGTGGTGGGACAGGGGCTTGATTCTTTCATCTTCATATTCATAGCCTTCGGGCTGTTCGGCGACTGGAGTGGCACCGCCCTGCTGGGCGCGGCCCTGGCCCAGTGGATTATCAAGATTCTGTACGAGGCGGTGGCTACGCCCCTCACCTACCTGGTGGTCAACTTCATGAAGCGGGTGGAGGACATGGACGTTACCGACGTGCCGCGTTCGCTCAATCCGCTGGGGATTTTTGCCTGACCCCAGTCCCGATAAGTGCCAGCCTTGTCGCTTCACCCCCGGCCCTTTGCGTAAAGGGTCCGGGGGTGAAGTGTTTTGGTTGCCCCTCTTGCCCTGAAAATGAGCGAGTTGGTCATCCCGCTTTGCCGCAAGGTCTGCCCACAAATCTCCCTCCCCGGCCGGGATGTGGCCCTTTGCACTCAAACAGCGATGTTCGGCGATCGTCACCCAGCCTCTCCCTCGCCGGCAAGCGCCCTGGCCTGCGAAAGGTTGATGGGTGAAAATTGTCACGAAATCTTTATATACGTTTGGGGCAATCGGTGATAATGTCTTGCCTTGCACCGGGTGAAGCATTTAAGATAGGGGCGTCTCGGTAACTTACATAATGTGAAGAGTTCAGGGGCCGGTCGCGCCGGCTTTGCCGACGCCGGCCGGCGCCCGGAATTTTGATTGCGCAGGCATAGTCTTGTGGAGCGATGCATAATGAGAGCAGCCAGGATAGTAGCCCCCAAGCAGTTCGACTTCGTGGACCTGGATATGCCACAGGCCGGCGATGGCGAGTGCCTTGTAAAGCTGGAACGGGTGTCCGTTTGCGGCAGTGACATACGCCACGGCTACGGTCCCATCGAACCGGAGGAGCACTATCCCATGGCTCCCGGCCGGCCCTGCCACGAGTTGGCCGGCGTCATAGTCGAAAGCCGCACCGATGCTTACCACGAGGGCCAGAGGGTGATAGTAATTCCCTCCCGGGGCGCCGGCGGACTCCTGGAGTACCTGGTTTCCAGCCCCGACCGCATGATTCTGTTGCCCGATGACGGGCCCCTGGACGAGTGGGTCATGTGCCAGCCTCCGGGCACCGTGCTGTACTCCTGCAAACGCATGGATTCGGTGCTGCAGAAGAACGTCCTGGTCATTGGTCAGGGAAGCATAGGCTTGAGCTTCACCATGATTACCTCTCGTATGGGCGCCCGTAGCGTCATAACCGTGGACCCCCTTGACTACCGCCTGGAAAAGTCGGTGGAAATGGGCGCTACCCACACCATCAACCCGGACAGGGAAAACCTGACCGAAGCGGTGCAGGAAATCACCCGCGGCGCAGGGCCGGACATCGTGGTAGAGGCTGCCGGCTATCCTGACACCTTCAATGAAGCCTTCCGCCAGGTACGGCAGTTCGGTACCGTGATTCTCTTTGGTATCCAGAGCGATGATTTCGTGCCCGTTGAGCATAACCTGCTCATGGAGAAGCAACCGACCATATTCCCTACCACCGGCGCCCGCAGCGCGGACCCCATAAGCCAGATACAGGATATGGTAAGCCTTCGGGAGCGGGGCTGGTGCGAGCCGGCCAACCTGATTACCCATCGTTTGCCCTTCTCCGACGTGCAACAGGCTTATGACATGTACGAGCAGCGCCAGGACAACATTATCAAGGTGGTTATGGACATTAACCAATAGTAATTTTGCGCTTTCGAGGTTCCCCCGGCTATCTTGAAGCCGGGGGAATTTCCTGTAAGGAGAAGTAGTTAGGAGATAGTAATTACAGGCCTGTCACCATCGAGGAGGTGAAGGAGTGGGGCCAGCATCCGCAAACATCAGAATGGTCAAGGAAAATCTGGCGTTGTCCATCGCCCTCTGGGCTGCGGCCCAGCGGGGAGTAATCACCGCCGCCAGTGTGCCGTCCAAGACGGCCTTCAAGGCTTTGACGAAGGACTTCGTTGAAGTTGACACGCCTCTCGAACTGACCGACAACAAGGATTTGGTCCGGTGCGTCAGCAACCAGATACGGGGCGCCTTCGCTTTCTCCGCTATCCAAACTTACCGCTCCCTGGAATCCACTTACAGGGGCACTCCACTGCAGGAAGAGGACCCCGATTTAAGGGCCGCCCGTTGCGCATTTTTCATCTTCAACCAGACCATGACCCGCAACCTGATGTCTCCCGTCTGGATTTGCCCCCCGGAATACCGGGACCTCCATGAAGTCCGGGATGTTCCCTTCACCCTTGACGCCGCCCGACTGGAAGGCAAAGAAGTGTATTGGGACGACTTCGGCGGACTGCAACCCTACATGGGATTGCTGGAGTTCTGCTGTCTGAAGGTTGGCGAGGATGGCCCCGATGCGTTGAAATATTCCGAGGCCACTAACGGTTCCGGCGCGAAGGTCCAGTTGCCTCCCTCCAACGGCCGGATTGCCAAGGTGGCCGATGTGCCGGAGTTTGTCGCAGCCCGCTGCCAGATTGGTGAGAACGCCAAGATAATCGCCAAGGACCTTTACCTTGCCTATATTGACTGGTGCCACAGCCGGGGTGAGCAACCCCTGGCCCAGCGCAGCTTTGGCATGCAACTGACCGCCCAGGGCTTTCAGCGGCAGCGGCGGGGCAAGGGCCGCCACTGGTGGATGGGCGTCGGGCTGGTGGCGACGTGAGATAAGCGAACTTCCCAATCCGGCCTTTCCTGAACGCCTTTACCTCTTCAAATGATGCCCTGCCGCCGGTTTTGCGGCGGGGCACAATTTTTGTAATTCGCCCCGGCCGGAAGCTTTACTGGAGTCGGTTGTACGCCGGATGGGGTTGTGGGAAGAAAGTCTGACGGGCATAACCGCTTCATTGGAAGGCTGCCGGAGAACGTGTGACTGTTCAGAGATGAGGGAATTACCTGCCTCTACACCCGTCATGCCCTCGACATCGTAGGGGCGCATGGCCATGCGCCCCTACCCACGCCACTACTTGCACAGGTTCGAGGTTCCCGCCTGCGCGGGAACGACGGGTTTTCCGGCTTGGGAACTC
>VXOH01000169.1 GCA_009840135.1 Chloroflexota bacterium
CCGCCTGCGCGGGAACGACGAAAAGAGAGGCCGGGAGACTTCCACCTTCAATTTGACGACAGCCCCTAGACCATGACCTTGAAGCCGTAGCCGTCGTTATTCAGGGCGCCCTCGTCGAAACGGGACATGCGAAGCGCAGTTATGTCAATGGTGGAGGCCTGTCCATCCAGGACCAGTTCAGACATCAACACTCCCACCATGGGGGACAGCTTGAACCCGTGGCCGCTGAAACCGGTACAAAGGTAAAGGCCGTCTATTCCTGTCACTGAATCCATGATGGGATGGGAGTCGGGCGTTGAGGTATAGAGACCGGCGTAACCGGTACTGAACTGGGCGTCGGCCAGGGATGGGACGCGGCGCGCCAGCCGTGTCCAGATATCCTGAATAAACCCGGGGCTGGCGCGCTGGGCATATATCTCCGGGTCTTCGATCACTTCCTCCATGTTGCCGTTGCCTACCAGGGTCAGGTCGCTGCCTTCGGGCCGGAAATATATCTGGTTAATAATATCGCCGCCGCCCAGGTGATATCCGGGACCTTCCGGACCCCGGCGCAGGTGGACAACCTCGTGGCGGGTGGCTTCCAGGGGCAGGTCAATTCCCTGGGCCAGCAGGAACCGCCGGCTCCAGGGGCCGGTGGCGATCACGACTCTGTCGGTGGATACCCTGCCGTAGGCGGTGTGGACGGCTGCAACCCTGCCGCCGGAAACTTCAACCCCGGTCGCGGGAGAGCGCAGAGCAATCCTGGCTCCCCGTTCCCGGGCCCTTTGGGCGAAGGACGCGCAGGTGGCCGAGGCATCGGCATATCCACACAGAGGCTCGTAGGCGATGATTCCGCAATCTTCCAGGTAGAAGCTGGGGGCCAGCTCCTGGGCTTCCTCCCTGGTTACCAGACGGGTATCAATGCCCACGGACTGCTGCATGGCCACGTTGGCGCGGAAGGTCTCAGCATCGGACTCACCGCCCAGTATCAGGTGACCCGTCCTGGTGAAGCCGCACTCGCCGCCCACAGTTTCGCCGAAGTCACGAAAGACCCTGAAGCTTTCCCATGCCATACGGGCATGGACCTCGGTGGAGTAGTGCATTCTGATGGCCGAGGAGGAGCGTCCCGTAGAACCGGACCCCAGCACATCGCGCTCCAAAAGCAGGGTGTTGGTCATTCCCCGTGCGGCCAGGCTGTGCAGGATGCTGCAGCCCATGACGCCGCCGCCGATGATTACCGTTTCCGCCGATACTGGTAAGGTGGTCATGGGCTGTCTCTGCCTTCAGTCCTGGGCCTGCTATCGAACATGGGCTTACCGGCGGTCGTTGGCACGGCGCACCTTGAATCCCCCGGCGCTCTTCTGTTTGCGCACCCACTTGAGGTAGCTGTTAACCCGCGGATTCGACCGGAGCAAGGCGATGGAGTTGAGCTCTTCCGCCAGGGTGGCCTCGGAAAAGAGGGCATGAAGCTGGCGGTGGCAGGCAGGACAGAGCCGGGCGGTGGGGCCAAATCGACCTCCTTTGGCCCTGGGCACCAAGTGGTGGACGGTGTAGCGGTCCACCTCCCGCTGGCAGAGTTCGCACAGGGTGGCCTCATCCCTTGTGGGAAGGGGCTGAGGGTTGTCGCGCTGGGAGTTTCTTCGGGCCAATCCAGTTCTCCGGGTAATTCAGCAGGCCGGGTGATTCACGGCGCTCAACTTGCCGCACCGGGTGTTCAACCAACCAGGGACCAGAATCGCAGGAAACAAAGGTATTGCCTTTCTGAAAGTCGTCATGGGGGAACCATTCTAGATTCTTCACTCCGTTCAGAATGACGTACTAATTTTCCAGAGTGACATGCTAACTGGGCAAGGTCTTTTGCAAATTCATACTTCCGTCAGGCCTGGGAGGAGGGGACACTTTCAGACTCTCCCTGATTTGTCCGCCTGGCGCGAGTTAATGCCGGGCCAAGCTACGTTTCCAGGAACCGCCAGCCTGGCAAGTCAACCTGCCACGCCCCGTCCTCCAGCAGCATGGGAATTACCAAACCGGACATCATTCGCCGGCGGGTAACGGTGCTTTCGTTGTCGGTTACCCCGAAGGGCAGGAAAGCGAAGGCGTGAGTATCGTCAATGAAGTTGGTGGGGGCCACGCCCAGGTCGGTGAGGTCTTCCAGGGGCCAGAGGCGCAGGACCGTGTCGCGGAAGTCCTTCATCATGGAAGGCCGGAGGTTGTGGTCCAGGTCGTAGCCAGCCCGGTAGGCGTTCTGCATGTCGATATTGTTGCGCGTGGCCCACACTCCCATGCGCATTCCACGAGTTTCCTTGGAAAGCATGGACCAGGCCAGGTTCATATCACCATCGCGCACCGCCTCGGCAAAAATGCCGGCGCGGTTGCCGATATCGTCAGGTTCCTGGCTACGTTTGTGACCGGGGATGCGCATGGTGATTTGTCCCGAATCAATACTTGCGGAAAATGAAGGCTGTAAGAGGCGGATGAAAGCCCGGGCTTCAAGGTCTGGAAACGCTTCTCAATACCAGTCCAAGAGCGCAACAGATTACGGCCAAGACTGTCAGACCGGGTTCAAAATCATTCAATTATCCTGATGGAATGGCCCTTGCCAGGAATATGGCTGCGGCGCCCAGGAGGACAGTGCCAATGTCAGTTATTGCGGGCCTTAGCCAAATCGAAAGCCGCCCCTACCAGCTCACTGCTCTTGCTTCTCCTTCCTAAGGGAAGCTACGAAAGCCGTGACTACTGCACAGATCGAAATACCAGAGATCACATAGGCCAACATAATTGCTGACTCTACGAACTCGTTACCCTTCGGTTGACCCAGCATGCCCCATCCAAGCTGGTGCCCTAACACCAGCACCCAGCACACAACCACGAAGGCCAATGCCAGCAATAACCCAACCTGCGCCTGCGCCAACACAAGAACCTCCAAAGCAAGTGGGGCGAAAAGCTACTCAAAAAAATTATAGCACGACCCATTTCCCCCTATTTCGGGAACGTCCGACACTCTTCCGGAGGGGAATGGGTTCTACCACCCGGCCGCGTACCCGTCCCGCCTCGGGTCGGCCCCGCCGTGCAGGGCGCCGTTGTCCGGGTCAACCTGGATCATCATCTCGCTGCCGGTGGCTTCCCAGCCGCCCAGGACGTTGAGGACGTGGCCCCTCTGCCGCAGGCCTTCCAGCACATCGTCAGAGTAGCGCGACTCGACCAGCAATTCGTCGGCGCAGGTGTGGGGCACATAAGACTCGGTCGGGTTCTGGGTGTTGCGCCAGCGGGGGGCCTCCACCGCCTCGGCTACCGTCATACCGAAGTCCAGGACGTGGCTGATGACCTGCAGGTTGGTCTGCACCTGGGTGTCGGCGCCTGGGGTGCCCAGGACCAGGGAGAGCTGGCGTCGGGCGCCATTGCCGGAGGTGTCAGAGTTGCGGAAGACCATAACCGGATTCATGGTGTGGCGGACCCGCTTGCCGGGCTCCAGGCAGTCCACATGGTCTTCTTCCAGGTGCCAGTAGGTCATGCGGTTGTTGAGCAGGATGCCCGTATCGCCGGCGATGAGGCTTGAACCCCAGGCGCTCTGGATGCTCTGCAACTGGCAGATGGCGTTGCCCTGGCCGTCCACCACCACGAAGCAGGTGGTGTCCTCCTGCTCCTGGCCGGCGCCCACCTTGGCCCGGCGGCCTTGGGGCTGGGCCGCCTGGTAGGCCCAGGGGTTGCCTGCCTTAGGGTCGTAGGCCGCCCGTTCCGGGTCAATGAGCTTGGCGCGATCCCGGGCGTACTCTTTGGACAGCAGGCCATCGATGGGTACGTCGATATAGTCGGGGTCGGCCACGTATGCTTCGCGGTCTATGAAGGCCAGCTTCTTAGCCTCCACCATCAGATGGATGCTCTCGGAAGTGTTGCAGCCCAGGTTCGCCAGGTTGAAACCTTCCACCAGGTTCAGTTCCTGCAGCAGGATGTGTCCGCTGGAATTGGGGGGAGCTTCGTACACGGTATGGCCGTGGTAGGTCGTCGAGATGGCTTCCTGCCAGCGGGCGCGGCAGTCGGCCATATCTTGCAGCGACAGTAAACCGCCCTGTTCCTCACTGAACTTGACGATGGCCCGAGCGATTTCGCCCTGGTAGAAGGCGTCGCGACCGCCGTCAACTATGGACTGGAAGGTGCGGGCCAGGTCTGTCTGGTAGCAGATTTCACCGGGTTGAAGGGGCCGCCCGCCTTTGGGGGCGAAGACGGCCTGGGAGGTGGGAAACTGGCAAAGCAGGGGATCGGCGGCAATGGACCTGGACAGGACGTGGGTAACGGGAAAGCCGTTGGAAGCCAGGTCAATGGCTGGGGCAAAACACTCGGCCAAGGACAGCAGGCCGTGCTTTTCGTGAACGTCCAGCCAGCTATTAACCAGCCCGGGCACCGATACGGACATAATGCCCTTCATGGGGATACCGTCGGGTTGGTAGCGCTCCCTGGTGGCCGCGTAAGGAGCGGCGCCGGTGCCGTTGGACACTTCCAGAGTGTCGGTGTCCTTGCGGTACACCATGATGAACCCATCGCCACCCACGCCGGACATGAGGGGCTCCACCACGTTGAGGGCGGCGGCCGTGGCAAGGGCCGCGTCGGCAAAGTTGCCGCCCTTCTGCAGCATGGCAATGCCGGCCTGGGAGGCCAGCGGGTGCCCGGAACAGACCATCCCGTTACGCCCCATGACTACGGGGCGGTAGGAGTCGTAGCTTACGCCGTGGGGGGAGTTGGGCATTACGGGGCCTCCTTCTTGAACTTGTCCCGGCTCGACGGTTCCGTGTGTTCGTTGGCTTCCATGTATTGCCGGAGGATGGCGCCAATTTGCTGTCGGTAGTCCTCACCCTGCCCTTGGAACCAGGCCAGAATGTCCGGGTTAATGTTCAGTCGGACCAAGCCCCGAGGGTAGAAAAACATGGCTGCCCTCTGCCAGGTGTCGGGCCGAGTGAAGTCCATCGGCGGATTATCAGGGTCGGACAAGGCGTTGGCTTCGATTTCCTCCTCCGTCATGGCCTTGAGCCTGGCCCAGTCGGTCTTACCCTTCCTCCTGCCGTGCTGCTTCCGCGTTACGATATCTTTCTCGCTCATCGCTCCGGGCCCTCCTGGCGGAAATTATCCGCCGAACGGTACCTCGCACTGTATATGCTAGTACGATAATTTCATCGTCCAATGTACCATAGCCGATTTGCCTGACTTCGCCATAGTCAAAGCGGTCGTCAATTTCAGAGTGTACGTACCGGTCAAAAACCTGGCTGGCGTCTTCGAAATCTATGCCATGCTTCGCCATATTGGCCAGAGACTTGGACCAATCCCACTCGAACCCCTCCGGGTATATGGGCCCGATGGTGGTCATTCCTGGTCGACATGCCCTTCCTTTTGCTGGCGAGCTATTTCCGATTCCATATATTCCCGCAGAACTGCGTTGACCAGGTCGTGAATGGGTCGTTCCCGGGATATATACCAACTACCAGATGCGAATCCCATGGGCACCCACACCGACTTGCGGGGCGCGTCGTGAGGGGCGTCTATGATGTCGTCCTCCCACTCCTTGGGAATGGGGTCATACTTGACACCGGGGATACGGACTATTCTTTCCTCAGCCATTTCTGACTCCTACTGCCCCATCACCGCCTGGCGGCGGGCAATGGCCGCTTCAGCGCGGGGGCTTATCGCCCGTTCCACTACGACGTTGACCAGGGCCGGCTTGTTGGCGGCGAAGGCCCGTTCCAAGGCAGGCTTCAGGTCTTCGGGGCGTTCCACGAACTCGCCGTGGCCGCCCAGGCCCTGGACCACCAGGTCGTAGCGGGTCTGGAGCAGGTCGGTGGCCACGGGGCGTCCGTACAGGCCCAGCTGAATCTGGCGGTCAATGCCCCAGGCAGAGTCGTTGCCCAGGACGGTTACCACGTTCAGGTTGTGGCGCACAGCCGTGTCGAACTCCATGCCATTGAAGCCAAAGGCGCCGTCGCCGGTCAGGTTGATGACGCGGGAGTCGGGGTAGGCCACCTGGGCGGCCAGGGCCGAGGGCAGGGAAGACCCCAGCATGCCCAGGCTGGACACATAGGACCACTTCTTGGGCATCTGGGCTGGCAGCAGGGCGCGCCCGAAGTGGCAATAGTCGCCGCCGTCGAAGGACAGGAAATCGTCGGGGCGAAGCATGGACTCCAGCGTCTTGTGAACGAACATGGCGTGCATGGGCGTTTCCGAAACGGCGAGGCCCTCGGCCCATTCGGCCTGGGCGGCCCGGGAGGCCCGCAACTCTTCCAGCCAGGGAAGGTCCTGCCAGGTGTGCTTCGACGCCTCGGCGGTCAACTGCTGCACCACGCTGGTAACATCGCCAACCATGCCCACGGACACGCCCCGGTTGCGGCCTATCTCGGCGGGAGATGGGTCGATCTGGATAATCTTCGCGTCGGCGGCCACGTTTGGCGGACGGCAGAAGCCGATGGTGTAGTCCTGTTTTCGGCCCAGCAGCACCACCACGTCGGCGTTGCGCAGCATGGTGGCGGCCCGGTTGAGGCCTCGCTCGAAGAAGCCGAAGCCGTAGGGATGATCGTCTGCCACCAGACCCCGGGCCTGGCCCTCGGTCAGCACTGGAACCTTCAGTGTCTCGGCGAAGTCCATGAGCGCCTGGCCGTCCTGGGTGTAACCGGCGGCCTCGCCGGCGATGACGAAGGGACGCTGGGCCTGGCGCAAGAGCGCGATGGCCTGCTCCACCTGGGCCTGGGGGGCGAGGATGGCCTCGCTGGCCCGGTATTCGTCGGGATTGAAGAAGACCACCTCGTCCTCGTCCAGTTCCTGTTCCTGCACGTCGGTGGGAATGGTCAGGTGGACGGGGCCACGACGGCCGCTGAAGGCCAGCCGAACCGCCCGGGCGATGGTATCGGGGATGCGGCGGGCATCGTAAATCATCAGGGATTCCTTGGATGTGGCCGCCGCCATGCCCACCTGGTCAATTTCCTGCATGGCGCCCCGACCCAGCTCCGACAGGTCGGCGGAACCGGCGATGGACAGGAGGGGGCTTTCGCTGTGCATGGCGTTGGTCAGGCCCGGGATGGCGTTGGCGAAGCCGGGGGTGGTGTACATGCAGACGCCCAATTGGCCGGTGATGCGACCGTAGGCGTCGGCCATGTGGACGGCCGCCTGCTCGTGGCGGGTATCTATGAAGCGAAAATCGTCGTCGGCCATGACGTCCAGCACCGGCAGCACGTGGTCGCCCGCCAGGGTAAAGATGTTATAGACGCCCTCCAGCTTCAGGGCCTTGGCAATAAGGTGACTACCGGTGACTCGGGCCATGTTTCCTCCAAAGTTGCGTTGGGTATGTGGTGAATATGAAAGAGGGTACCAGACGACGGTAGCGTCCGGCAAAATTGTTTGGGTGGGTTGATTATGGTTGGGGTATGGTGGAGCGTCAAGGATGGAGCGAGTTGTTATGGGGTTAGCTTTTCCCTTGCTCCACCATACTGGTCTAATTACAATAGCTAACAATCAGGCTGAATTGTGGTAGAGCAATCTAACCATTGTACTCATTCTGCCGCAAAGTCGAACCTTTAATTTACGGAATAGAGTTGACTAGGCACCGATGCGAGTGGAACTGAAACCTGGGAATATCTCCGTTTGCTGATAGAAGACTATGAGGGTCGCCTAATCCGTTTACCGGACGAACGCTGGCAACACATATGTGATGGTCACCCTGAAATGGGAACAATGATGCCTCATATCCTAGAGACTCTCGAACAACCCGAACGACTCATAATACCAGGCGATGAAACTGAAGCGGAGAGACGCTACTATAGGCGATTCACTAACACCATAGTTGGAGATAAGTGGATTCGCGTTGCGGTCATACATACCTTGGGTGACAACTTTATCACTACCGCTTTTTTCACAGGTCGTGTCAAGTGAGGTATCAGACTATGAAAGAAAATGAAAAGAAGATACAGATATGGCTTGATGAAGAAGGCAACACTCTGACGGTTACTTGGGGTTTCCAGCCAGGCTATTATTCAGATACCGACGATGACCGGATAATGGTTCGTCTGGACATGGCGGGAAATGTTCAGGGGGTTCAAGTTGATGACCTAAACAGCATCAGGAATAAATCAATTGGCGTGAAGCACACCTTGGAATGGTGGGACCAACTTGGCAAGGACAACCGAGGCAGCCGCCCACGCTGCGCCCTGCTGGTGGACGATAGCAGGGAAGAGGTTGCCAGGCGTTTGACCCAATTGGTAAATGTTCCCCATGTGGAAGTTAGTGCCGATGACACGTGGATACCTTGGGGAAAGCCCGTAAAGCTCCAAAATGGCCAATGGAACAAATCTCCAGCAAATGAAGCAGAACTCGACAAGTCAGACTCTCTGCTAGCCACCAAGACAAGGAACCAACTTCGAGAATGGTGGCTGGCAGTAGGCAGGAATCCCCGGACACCCAATTGGGACATCGCCAGCACCTGCTCAATTGATGGTGAACAGGGATTGCTACTGGTAGAAGCGAAAGCCCACGCCGCTGAGCTTGCCCCAAGGTCCGACAGATGCGGTAGCAGCAACGATGAGAATCGAGAACGAATACGTCAAGCCATTGCCGAAGCCGCTGCGGGTCTGCAAGTAGTGACTGAGAGCCCCTGGAACCTTTCCCGAGACCACCATTATCAACTGTCCAACCGGTTTGCTTGGGCATGGAAGATAGCGTCTTTGGGTGTACCTGTTGTCTTGATGTATCTGGGATTCCTTGGTGCCCGTGACATGGCTGGGAAAGAACTATTCCACTCCCCCGAAGATTGGGAACAGTGCGTCAAGAAGTATGGCGCAGGGGTGGTAGATAATGGTAGCTGGGGGCAAAGGCTGAACATCGGGAACACATCCTTGCTGCCGATAATCCGCACTTATGAACAGCCCTTTTACCCCTGATCGCGACAGTATCCAGGTTGCAAGGTAGGAGGTCATAGTTTTCTTGTTGCCACCGATCCCTATCTACAGTGACAGGAGAATTCCTGACCTCAATTAAGGAGCAACACCATGAAATTCGGCCTGGCTTATGAAATGCAGCGGCCCGTCCTCGACGACCATGCCGTTATCGAGGAAACCATTGAACAGTGCGTTCTGGCGGACGAGATGGGGTTCGATTACGTGTGGTTCGTTGAGCACCACTTCCTGACCACATTTTCCTCGTCGCCATGTCCCGAGGTAATATTCGGCGCCCTCAGCCGCCTGACCAAGAATATACGGCTGGGGTTTGGCGTGGTTATCCTGCCCTACCACCATCCGGTGCGGGTGGCGGAGCGGGTGGCCATGGTGGACCACCTGTCCAACGGCCGGGTAGATTTTGGCACGGGTCGTTCCGCTCCCTACGAGCAGACGGGAATGGGCATTGACCCGCGGAACAGCCGGGATATGTGGGAAGAGTCGCTGTCCATGGTGCCCAAAATCTGGGAGTCAGACTATTTTGAGTGGGACGGTCGGTTCTGGAACGTGCCGCCCCGGCAGGTGCTGCCAAAACCCTACCAGAAGCCGCACCCGCCCATCTGGGTGGCGGCGCTGCAGCCCACCACCTATCAACTGGCCGCCCAGAAGGGTATCGGCGTCATGGCCCTGGGCGTCAGCGCGCCGTCGGTGTTGGAGCCCCACATCCAGGACTACCGGACCACCATCAAGGAAGCAGACCCGGTGGGAGGGTTCGTCAACAACCAGTGGCTCAGCTCGATATTCGGCTATTGCGGCGAGGACAATCACGAGGCCCGGGAGCTGTGCGCCAATTCGCTAAAGACCTTTTTCGGCCCGGGCCGTCCCTACGTGCAGGACCAGAAAGACATTTACTCCCGCCTGCTGGAGCAGTGGGGCGGTATCCCCGAACACCTGGTCCACAATTTCTCCAGATATATTGACGTGAAAGAGGTCACCGACGAGGGAGCGGCCACCCAGTTCGACCTGTCCGGCGGCAGCGCCCTGGCGCAAAAGATATGGGAGGAGATGGACTCCGATACCCTGGCCGAGCGGGGCGTAATCGTGGCCGGCGACCCGGAAAGCTGCATCAACGCGGTCAAGCTGCATGAGGCCACCGGGGTGGACCAGGTGCAGTTTTTGATGGCCACCGAGACCATCGGGCACGAGCAGGTGATGAAGTCCATTGAGCTGTTTGGGAAGCACGTAATACCGGCCTTCAGGTAACGGGTACTGCGCCGACCAGAGGACTCCAACCCACCAGGCAAATAAACGTAAGAGGCTCTGGTTAAACCAAAGCCCCACGTTCTTTCCCCAAAAATTCCTTGCCCCCGCCTACACGACCTTCGCCCCTAAAATCTTTTCTAGGTGGCCCAGGGCCCAGGTGTGGGCATCGGGGTCGAAGGTTGCCACACAGTCGGCCGGCACTTCCACCGCGTAGTCCCGGTTGCGGGCGTCGGAGGTGGTGTGGAGGATGCATATGTCCGTGCAGACGCCGCAGACGATTACCTTGTCGGGCTGCAGGTCGGCCAGCCGCTGCTCCAGGTCGGTGTTGAAGAAGCCGCTGTACCGGTTCTTGGGCACCAGGTTGTCACCGGTCAGGTAGCCGGCCAATTCAGGAATTACTTCCGGTTCCTCCGTTCCTATCACGCAGTGGACGGGGAAAATCTGGAATTCCAGATCGTCGGGCAGGTGGTGGTCGGAAATGAACAGGACGCTGGAACCCGCCGCCGTCTCCCGCTCCAGCAGATCCTGAATCCTTGGAATCAGGGGACGGTAACCTTCGCAGTATAGGTTGTGCCCCGGCTCCAGGAACCCCCGGACCATGTCAATCACCAGCACCACGTTTGCCATCTCTGCGCCTCCAGGTCGCTGTTGAGGGCGTTACATTATAGACCCGGTAGCGTTGTGAAACTTCTGGAAAAGTCCCTTCCCCCTTGACGGGGAAAGGGTAGGTTGGGGGTGATAGCTTGCCAGCGACCATTTCCCCCTCACCCTAACTCTCTCCCGCCAGGGGAGAGGGGACTTATTCAGACCTTCCTTGTGACTCCGCCAATCAACCCGCTCCCCGCATCAGGCGCGCAGGCAGAGGTCAGGGCCCCAGTGTTTCCGCCTTGGCCTCCAATTGGAAGCAGGTCAGCCCGACCCCGTGGTCCCACACGGAATCGGAAAAAGACCGGCGTTCGCCCCGCCTTCCTTCGGTATTGTCGGTGGTAAAGACGGCGCACAACTCGTACCGCGTTCCCTCCATCACCCTGTATTCGTAAAACACGCCCGTCTCCGGGTCTTCGATGGAATTCACATGGAACCGGGGCCCTTTCATGTCTTCCAGGCTTTCGGGCATCGCCTCATTGAGTTGCAGGAATCTATCAATGTTGCGGGAGATGTCCCGCAAATCGTCAATCCGCCGTTCGTCCAGCCGTACATCCCGCTGCTGCCCCGGGGTGCCCACCAGGTAAACGGAGTAACCCAGGGTGGCGATAACGACCACCACGGCTGCTATCACCAGGCCACGCAATACCGGGGCGGCCCGGGCTGTAGACTGGGCTACCTCTTCCTCCGCCTGACGCATGTCCCAGAGGTAGTAGCCAAATATTGGCCCGGTGATTACCAGGATGGCCACGACCTTCAGCACAAATCCGGTAGTAGGGTCGCCAGCCAGCAGCCGCGCCAGGAGGGCAATAACGTCGCCCAGGATTACGGCGGCGCCCACCACCAGGGTCAGGTAGGTCAGCCACCGGCGTATGAGGGACTGCCGCCGTTCAGGGTCGGCCGTTACCGCCGCCGCCAGGCGGCGCATGAGGAACAGGTACAGAGGGAAAGCCACGATAACGGCGGCCAATGCGGTAGTCTGGGCCGCCGAAGGGCCGGGGTCGTAACGGTAAATTGAACTGGAAAAATGGTGGTCAATCAGGCCGAAGAAAACCGCGCCAAGGCTGAAGGCAAATACATAAAGGGAGATGAAGGATACCAGGTATAGAAAGGCCTCCCGGGCATGGATGTAGGGACGTGGTCGAGGCACAGCTACGGGAAATGTTACGTCGGCAAAGGCTGCCAGGCCACTGCTGACCTCACGCTCCTGCCAGCCGGCCTCCAGCAACACGTTGCGGATGGCTTCCCGGTCCTGCCCCCGCTCCAGCGACTCTTTGATGAACTGCCGAAGTTCCTCGTTCATGTCAGGGGCTGCACCGCTTCGGCGGAATAACTTTCGTCCGTGGCCAGCATCTCCGAGAGGCCCATCAATTCGAAACACTGCTGCAGGGTAACCATGTTGTCCACGAGGTGGCTGGTGGTGCCCTTTTTCTTCAATTCAGCCATGAGGCCCGCGATCACCTTGCTCACGGTCAGCAGGGCGCTGGCGGGATAGATTACGATCTTGAAGCCCAGTTCTTCCAGTTCCTCCGCCGTGAACAGGGGCGACTTGCCCGTCTCGACAAAGTTGTAAAGGAGGGGCAGTTCCACCGAGGCCACCACCTGTTCCGCCTCTTCCGCCGAGCGGATGGCTTCCACGAACAAGACGTCGGCGCCGGCCCTGGTAAATGCCTCGCAGCGGCGCATGGTGTCGTCCCAGCCGGTCACAGCCAGGGCATCGGTGCGGACGATGATTACAAAGTCTTCGTCGGTGCGGGCGTCCACTGCTGCCCGTATCTTGCCCACCATCTCGTCAATTCCGATGACCCGCTTGTTGTCCAGGTGGCCGCACCGCTTGGGGAACTCCTGGTCCTCGATGTGGACGGCCGCCACGCCGGCCCGCTGGTACTGCCGTATGGTGCGCTGGATGTTGAGGATACCGCCGTACCCGGTATCGGCGTCGGCGATGACCGGCACGGACACCGTGTCGGCAATATCGGCGGCGTTACCCACCATCTCGCCCATGGTGGCCAGGGCCAGGTCCGGGTAGCCCAGGGTAGCCACTGACGTACCGGCGCCGGTCATATACACGGCGGGAAAGCCCGCATTCTCGATGATTTTCGCGGTGAGGCAGTCATAGGACCCGGGGGCCATAATGATGCCCGGCTCCCGGAGCAGTTTTCGGAGTTGGGTGGTGGAGTTCATGGGCCTCCTCCTTGTTGTCCCCACTTGAATTGATGTGCAACCGTAAGATTCATCATCAGGATATGGTATTTCCAGTAACTTATAAAGCCCGCCACGAATCGGGTACCGGGATGCATGAGCGAGCAGTTGACACCATACAGAGTTTGACTCATATTGTAGTACGTATATTTAGTGCCGTACAGGATTAGCAAATGACTAGCAGGCTTGATGTGCGTCTCGAAGTGGAACACCGGCGGCGCCTGGAAGAACTGGCCCGTGACAGGGGAGTACCAATTTCAGAAGTTGTTCGGTCTCTTATAGACGGCGCTTATGAAGGGGTACTGCGGGAACGGAGGAGGCAGGCCGCCGAACATCTCACCCGGATGAACATAGAAGACCCACCCGACCCTGAATCCCTTTCACGCCAGTTGGAGGAAGCCCATGAGCCCGGCGGCCTTCATTGACGCGAACGTCCCCATTTATGCCGCAGGCCGGGACCATCCCTACAAAGCGCCATGTGGACGCCTTCTGATCATGGCGGCAGAGAAGCCTGAGGCCTTTGTCACCAATGCAGAGGTTTTCCAGGAACTGCTGCATCGCTACGTTGCCATAGGACGTTGGCCGCAGGGAAGAAACGTAGTGACCAGATTCGCCGACTTAATGGCGGGCCGGATAGAACCCCTCTATTCGCAAGACGTTCTCCTCGCCGCCGACATGGCCAATGAACATCAAAGAGTCAGCCCCCGCGACCTGGTACATGCGGCGGTTATGTTCCGCATCCAAGTCCACCATATAATTTCGGCAGACCGTGACTTTGACCGGGTGCCCGGAATCGCAAGGCTGGATCCATTACAATTGGAAGAGTGGCAAAATTCCGTCATGGGCAGTTGAAGTGAGAATTGCAGTATCCATCCCTCCAAGCGAGACCAGCCTCCCAAAGTAACCCCGCAATCGATAGTGGGCTGGCTTATTACCAAAGCAGGCCATCGTCACCCCACCATTCCCCCATCTATGGTAATTACCTGCCCAGTAATGTACCCGGCTCCGGCGCCACACAGGAAGGACACCGCCTCGGCCACGTCGTCGGCGCTGCCGAAACGCTCCATGGGGATTCGGCCCAGCACGGTTTTCTTGGCCTCTTCGGTCATCTGGTCCACCATGCCGCCGGTGTCAATGAAGCCGGGGGCCAGAGCGTTGACCGTTATGTTACGGGAAGCCACTTCCCGGGCCACCGCCTTGGTAAAGCCGATAAGGCCGGCCTTGGACGCGGCGTAGTTGGCCTGCCCGGGATTGCCGCCCAAGCCCACCACCGAGGAGATGTTGACAACCCGACCCTGCCGGCGGCGGATCAGGTGAGGCATCACGTACTTGGTGCAGAGAAAGGCGCCCCGCAGATTCACCTCCAGGACCCGGTCCCAGTCCTCTGAAGTCATGCGCAAAAGCAAACGGTCCCGGGTAATGCCGGCGTTGTTCACCAGGATGTCAATGCGGCCCCAATGCTCAATAACCTGCTTCACCAGGGCGTCGGCTTCATTTTCGCGGGATACATCTCCTGACATTACCACTGCATCGCCGCCGGCTTCCGTAATTCCCTTTACCACCTGGAGAGCCGCTTCTTTCGAAGCCTGGTAATTGACCGCCACTTTTGCCCCGTCCCGGGCCAGTCGCTGGGCAATGACGGCGCCTATTCCCCGGGATGCGCCGGTTACGAGGGCCACCTGGTCTGCCAGAAGGGGTGCCGCCATTACTGGGACTCCCCCGCCAGGCCATTGCGGCTGATTTCAGCCAACTCATCCCGCATGCTCTCCAGCAGTCCCATTTCCACGTACCGGACCGCCGTATTGATGGCGCCGGCCACTCCGTCGGCCCGGGATGAACCGTGGCCTACTATGACCGCGCCATTAACCCCAAACAAGGGGCCGCCCATGGTGCGGGGCAGGTTGGTGGTCTGCCACAACCGGTTGAAAACGTCCTTCATCTGTTCTTCAGACATGTAGGGCGCAAGCTGCTTCGACAGGTAACCTCCCAGGGCAGAACCCATTCCCTCGGTGAATTTAATCAGAATGTTGCCTACAAAACCGTCACATACTATGACGTCCGCCTTGTCGCTGAAAAAGTCCATTCCCTCGACGTTGCCCACGAAATTCAGGTGGCTCTGCTCGAAGAGTTCGTAGCTGTCCTGCACCTGACGGTTGCCCTTGGACTTTTCCGAGCCAACACTGAGCAGGGCGACCCTGGGATTTTCGGTGCCCAGGAACCGGTGAGCGAACACCGAACCCAGGGCGGCAAAGTTCAGAAGCTGGGACGGGCGGCAGTCTACGTTGCTGCCCAGGTCCATCAGGACGGTGCGAGGCGCCAGGCCAAGGAAAGGTCCGCCTATGCAGGGGCGCTCCAGGCCCTCCATCATGCCCAGCACCAGGGCCGCCGTCGCCATGGAGGCCCCGGTAGAGCCCAGGGATACCATTACGTCGGCCTGCCCCGCCTTCACCAGCTTGGTTCCCACGATAACCGAGGCGTCGGGTTTTTGACGAAAGGCGTGCAAGGGATGCTCGTCGTCGCCTATCCTGCCTTCCGATGGCACCACCTTGACTGATTTCCCTTCCAGGTCGTACTTGTCCAGCTCCGCCTGGACGGGGGCGGCATCGCCCACCAGGAGCAACTCCATGCCCGGTCGTCCCAAGGCTGCCACTGCTCCTTTCACGGTTTCGTGAGGGGCGTAGTCGCCGCCCATAGCATCTAACGCGACTCTAATGGGCGTCTCCCGTTCTAAAAGTGGCTTATCTGCGCTCTGCATATTTTCTTCCCTGACCTCACTTCCCGGGCCCGCCGGGCAGCGACCGCCCAGCCGACATGATGTGGCTACCGCAATTTCACCGTAGCGGCGCCGGTCACCAATTCTTCGTCCGACTCACTGTTGACCACAGCCACCGCACAGGTCAACAGCCTGTGGTCACCCTTATCTTCTTCCTTCGTAACCCTACCCCGGCTTGTTACTCGATCGCCCAGATAGGCCGCGCCCTTGAACCGCGTTCGCAAGCCGCCGGATTCCAGCCAGGATTTCCCGTAGGCGGCGGTCATCATTCGGGAAATCAATGCCAGGGTCAACATTCCGTGGGCAATTATGCCCTCAAACTGGGTAGTAACCGCGAACTCGGCGTCCCAGTGCAGGGGGTTGTGATCGCCCGAAGCGGCGCAGTAGGCGTTCAGCAGTTCCCGGGTTATGTCGAGGGTGAACTCGGGCAGCAGGGCGCCCGGCTGAATCTCCTCAACCACGGCCCGTCTCGCTTTCCGTATCCGGAGCCAGGACCGTGGTCTTGCCGGTCTGAACCGTGTCTCCAGAGTGGTTTGTTACCGTATAACTCACCGTCAAAAACCGGAGGCCACCCCTGCTTCGTGGCCTTTCAGGCACGGCGGCTCCGTAGAGTGACTCGCCGACTGCCACCGGAGCCAGGACTTCCATTTCCTGGATGCTGTGAATCGTGCCCGGGGGCAGCGACAGCTTTTCCAGCATGGCTCCCAGGGCATAGGCGCATAACGCGAGGGGCGGGGCCAAGCCGGACTCACTGTAAATTCCCAGATCGTCGCCGGTGGCATCCAGGTATTCCCTCACCGATTCCTCGGTGAGGCTCCAGCTGCCCAGGTCAATGGTTGCGCCGGTCTCCCAGTCCACAAAGATTACCTGAAAAAAGATATGGGCGTATCTGGCAGATGCCCCAAAGGATTATACCTTAAACGGGGAAATTCGGGCGAAGGGCAGGGCAGCTGCGGTCCGGTGAAGCATTCAATGGACGGTATCCTCGCCGGCGACCGGTTTGACCGTACTCCGTGTCCTTTGTATCATCACTCCAGAATCAGGCAGACAACCTCCAGCCAACGTCCGCCGCCCAAGGAGGCCCCAATGACTCAGGACCAGGCAGGTACGCTTACCGCAACAAGGCAGGGTATCCAACACATCGAAATAGACCCCGAACGCTCCGAGTCCCCCACTTTTGAGGGCCGTTCCTTCGGCAGCGTCGGACAGTACGAAAAACTGCGGGGAACCGCCTACGGGGAACTGGACCCCACCGACCCCCGCAATGCAGTAATCACGGACATCGCCCTGGCTCCGGTGAACGAGCGTGGCATGGTGGAGTATTCCACCGACATCTTTATCCTGAAGCCCGTAAACATGGCCCTGGGCAACCGGCGGGTTCTGCTGGACTTCAACAACCGGGGCGGCATGCGGGTGGGCCTGCTGAACGGCGCCCGGGCGATGAACGACCCCACCAGCGCAGCGGATGCCGGAAGCGGCTTCATCATGGAACTGGGTTATGCCGTGGTGGGAAACGGCTGGGACATCAGCGCCAGCGGCCACGATGCCATGACCATCAAGGTTCCGGTGGCTACCAACAGCGGCGAAACCATTACAGGCCCATCCTACGGGTACATCGTTTTTGATAACGACTCCTCAACGACCAGCGACCTGGCGTATCCTGCGGCTACCCTGGATCAATCAGGCGCCCGCCTTACCGTGCGGGAGCATCTGGACGACACGCCGGTGGAGATTCCGGTGACGGAATGGGAATACACCTCCGGAGAAGGCAGGGCCATCCGGCTCTTGCCTGAAGGGACACGCTTCAAGCAAAGCCACATCTACGAGTTTACCTACACGGTCAGGGATCCCCTGGTTGCGGGGATAGGGCTGGCCGCGACCCGAGATTTTCTCTCTTTCCTGCGCCATGCCCCCGCATCCGCGAAAAATCCCCTGGCGGGTTACGTTGACTACACTTACAGCTTCTCCATATCCCAACCTTCCCGCACCTTGAACGACTTTCAATTGCTGGGATTCAACGAGGACGAGTACGGGCAGCGGGCCCTGGACGGAATTCTGAGCCACACGGGAGGCGGGAACGGCGACCAGATCAATTACCGCTTCGCCCAGACCGACCGCACGGAACGCAACCGCCAAAACCACCTTTATCCGGAGGCGATATTCCCCTTTGCGCACCAAGTGACCACCGACCACCTCAGCGGCAGGACCGCCGGCAGGAGCCAGCGGGGAGATGCCACCAATACCCTGCCCAAGCGCCTGGACATCAATACTGCGAATGAATACTGGGTGAAGGGATGTTCCCAGCTGCACACCGACAGCCAGGGAAGGGACCTCCCGGACCCGGAGAACGTGCGGTATTACCTGCTTTCCGGCCTTTCCCACGGCGTGGGGGATGTGACCAGGAAGGGAAAGAACCAGCAGTTTACCAACGGCGTCAGCCCCCATGCCGCCCACCGCGCCCTGCTGGTGGCCCTGGACAAGTGGGTCAGCGAAGGCATTGAACCGCCGGCCAGCCGCGTGCCCCGGGCCTCGGAGAACGCCGTCTTTGCCTTTACCCGCCCCGGCTACGAGACGGGTTATGTACCCCAGGAAGCGTTGGGCTGGCCCGATATACCCGGCGTGACCTACACCGGGGTCATTACAACCCACTATAGCCTGGACTATGGCCCCGAATTTGACCGGGGCATCGTGGCCAACCTGCCGCCCTCCCTGGCCGAGCGCCCCGCCTACCCTGTTTTCGTATCCAGGGTGGACGAGGATGGCAACGAGGTCGCCGGCGTGCGCCTGCCGCCGGTGGCGGCGCCCATCGCCACCACCACGGGCTGGGCACTGCGACGGGAAGGATTTGCTGAAAACGATGGCGGCGAGGCCGACGGCCAGCACATTCCCTTCGCGGCTACCAGGGAGGAGCGCCTGGCCTCCGGCGACCCCCGGCTCTCGCTGGAGGAACGCTACGGCAACCACGAAAGCTACGTGAAAGCGGTGGAGGATGCGGCCCGAAGGCTGGAAGAAGAGGGGTTCCTGCTACCCGAGGACGTTCAGGCTTACATTGAGGAAGCCCAGGGGAGCGACGTGCTGCGGTAGGGGCGACTATACTTTTCGTATCACTTTATGGAAAGGCAAACCAAATACGCAGAAGCCGAGGTGAAGACTGCATCGAGGATACCTGGCCTAGAAGTGGCAGCACTTTCCTTTATACCTGAACCGTAGGGGCGCACGGCCGTGCGCCCCTACACAGGCGCCAGGCCGAATCCGGCTTAAATGTCATACCCTCGCGGATAGAGCGGGCAGGTATATCCACCCTTGGCCGTAGTCCATCTGATCCAAGATACCTGGTTAGGTCTGCCCTGGATTGTCCCCTCATTTACTACCGGCTCGAATGCTTAGAGTAGCCATGGCTGACTCGTGGGCTACCTGGCCCGGCCCTCACTCTTCCAGTCCGAAACTCTCCACCGCCAGGTTTACGATGTGCTCTCCGATGGCCAGGGAAGAGGTGGCCCCGGGAGACGGGGCGTTCAGAACGTGGACCGCCTGCCTGCCCTGCAGAATGGAGAAGTCGTCCAGCAGGGCCCCGTCGGTGGCCACGGCCTGGGCCCGGACGCCGGCGCCGCCGGGCGCCAGGTCCTCATCCTTGATTTCGGGAATCAGTTTTTGCAGGTCGTGGACGAAGACCGACTTGCTGTACGAACGGTGCATTTCCGACACCCCGGTGCGCCAGTGTTTGGCGGTCATCTTCCAGAAGCCGGGGTAGGTGAAGGTTCCCAGGGATTCTCCCACGTCCACGTTGCTCTTGCGGTAGCCCTCTCGCGCAAAGGCCAGCACGGCGTTGGGTCCCGCCTCCACGTAACCGTGAATGTTGCGGGTGTAGTGGACTCCCAGGAAGGGAAAGCGGGGGTCGGGAACCGGATAGATCAACCCTTTCACCAGGTACTGGCTCTCGGGACGCAGGGTGTAATACTCGCCGCGGAAGGGAATGATGCGGATGTTGGTCCGCTCGCCGGTCATTTCCGCAATTCTGTCGGCGTAAAGGCCGGCGCAATTGATTATGTGGGCGGCGCGCAAAGTTCCCCGGTTGGTTTCAATGGTCATCGCGCCGGAAACGCCGCCAATATTGCGGACGGCGGCGTCCATGTAAACGTCTCCCCCCTGCTCCTGAAAGCGGGAGGCGTAGGCCTCGCAGACTCTCACGTAGTCAATAATTCCGGTGGCCGGGGACCAGAGGGCCCGCAAGCCGAAGGTATGGGGTTCAATCTCCTTTAACCGTTCCGGCCCGATCATCTCCAGTCCGGGCACGCCATTGGCAACGCCCCGTTCGTAGAGGTTATCCAGGCGAGGCAGTTCGGACTCCTCGGTGGCAACGATGGTCTTCCCGCACAGCTCGTACTCAATCTCGTTTTCGTCGCAGAACTGCTTGAGGTCCCTGGCTCCGCCCACGCAGAACTGGGCTTTTTGGGAACCGGGACGGTAGTAGATGCCCGAGTGAATGACGCCGCTGTTGTGCCCGGTCTGGTGGGTTGCCAGTTCTTTCTCCTTTTCCAGCACGGCAACCCGGCAGCCCTGGGGAAATCGGCGGGCCAACTGCATGGCGGTGGAGAGGCCGATGATTCCTCCCCCAATGATTACTACGTCGTATTCCCTGGAGTTCATGAATTACCTCCGGTGGAGGGATGTGCTGTGCATCGCCCTTCTTCAGTCGGGAAGGCCTTTCAAGCTGGCACGAAAGCAGCGTAATGGTAGCAAAGGCAGGTAGGGGTGTAAATGAGCCGTCCCTGGACCGCCAAGCCGATTGAAAAGTATTCAATGAACCGCTCATGGTGAACGTGTCGAACCATCCATCGTTTCGGGAAGTCCTTCGACAAGCTCAGGATGAGCGGACAGGACGGTCTGCTGCGACTTTGCAATCTTCCTGCCTGGACTGCATGGCAGCAGGATTAGCGGTCACGGCCGGGATTTGACGGACCGCGAGAAGTGAAACGGAGAAGTTGTTTCCAAATGACATTACGAAATCAGTTGAACGAAGGTTGATTATATTTGACAACAGCAAATACATGCTTATATAGTTACCGAAAACCTATCTCATATACGTTCAGGTACTTGTAAAGTAGTTTTAGTTCTTGCAAGTCCAAGGGGAATCGGACTTTCCGGGCTATCGAGGCCCTGTTTTCGTTGGGAAGAACCTGCGTCATGCCCAGGAAACATATCATCCGTCGCGAAAGGCATTCCGTCAGTCTTGCCTGGCTCACCGCTATTAAAACCGGAGATTTTCGTAGGAGGAGGTGAAGAACGAGAAGATAACCTTGCCGAGCCCCCGCAGCCGCGCCTTCAGACATCCCCGAACGAGCGCCTCGGCAAAGCTCTTTGACTATTTGAGGGCAGGCATCCCGTCGCCCTCAGAGGCCAATTTTCCTGGACCCATCTGGACCCAAGCTCTTGTCGCCAACCTGCGTTGGAGGAGGATTCAAGATGACCTGGTACAACATTTGGAAACCTTGGCCAATAATATGCGCTTCTATGGTTTTGACTCTCCTGGTGTTTGTAGCTTGCGGCGCAGCAGAAGAGGCCCCTGCGGAACCGGCAGCGCCAGCTTCTGAACCCGCAGCCGCCCCGGCCGCAGCGCCAGCCGCACAACCAGCGGCACAGCCAGCCGCAGACCCGGCCTCGCAACCTGCAGCCAAAGCAGCTGAGCCTGCTGCCCCGGCGGCAGCGCCCGCAGCCCAGCCAGAGCAGGCGCCACCAACACCCACCACCGTAGCCGCGGCTGCAGTTGCGCCAGCGGCAGGCATGGTAGAGGGCCCCCAGGAAGCGCCCGATTTCGCTTCCTACTGGAAACCGCCCATTGACTTCTACGGTGAGCCTGTATATGGCGGCACTCTCCGCATCAACTACGAGGACCCCCTGGAGCACGCAAACATCTGGGGCGCTCTCACCGGCGCCGCCAGGCGCGTCCGGTTGCCCGTCCATGACACCTTGATGCAGGACAATCCTTACAATCCCGGCTCGCCCTATATCCCTGGACTGGCCTACGGCTGGACCGTTGACGCCGATCTTTCCGGCGTAACCTTCTACCTCAAGGACAACGTGCAGTGGCACAACGGGGCGCCCTTCGTGTGTGAAGACGCCCGGTTCACTTATGAGACCATGATCACAGGGGAAGGTATCACCCGTCCCTACATGCAGGTCCGGCTTAAGAATGTTATCCTCGATGAATTGCAGTGCCTGGACGACCACACCCTGAAGTTCCGGTATGAAGCTCCCGACGCTGTTCCTCTCCTCCACTATGGCAACACCGCCACTGTGATTTTCAACAAGGAGTGGTTCCTTGCCGGTGGGGAGGATGCCATGTTCCAGGACGTAAGCCTGGGCACCGGCCCCTTTATGTGGCAAGAGGGACAGACCGTAGGGTTTGACCAGCAGCACTTCGACAAGAACCCCAATTATCACGTTGAAGGCGTACCCTACGTGGACCAGGTGACCATTTTTGGCATCCTGGACGAGACGGTCCAGCAGGCGACCATGCTGGCCCACCAGACAGACTGGCACTGGGTGCGGAACTTCGGCCAGTACGACGAGTACGTGAGCCACGATCAGATTCAGGTGGTTATTCGGGCCACCCGGAGCAGCGAGAATCTCTGGATTAACATGCGCAATGCTCCTTTCGACAATGTCCGCATCCGCCAGGCCATCGCCATGGGCATGGACCGGGCGACCGGCATCATCGTCTCCCTGTCCGGCTACGGCTCTCAAGGACTGGGGTTGATGCCGCCGGGCAGCGCCTGGGCAGTCAGCGAGGCCGATGGCTGCTCCCTACCCGGCTGGTGTGAACCTGCTGATATGGAAGCCCAGCGGGCCGAAGCCATCCAGATTCTTAATGAGGAGGGCTTCGACTTCGACAAGACCTATGTCCTGACCGTGGAAAGCGACGCCCAGCGGGTAAACCGCGCCACCTTCATGCAGGAACAGCTGCGCCTGCTGGGAATCAAGACCGACTTCGACACGAACGAAACTGTCTCCTACCGCGAAATTAGCCAGAACGGCAAATGGGGCGACTTCCTGGCTTCCACCGGCGGTGTGGCCGGCATTGACGACCCCTTCATCGGGTTGGGCCACTACCACCGCTGCGACAGCCTGTACAATTTCCAGACCCCAGGGGCCGAATGCGACGCCACGGCGGAAGGCCTGTTCGAGGAGCTCGGCCAGCTGACAGCTTATGAGGACCAGAAAGCAAAGGGTCAGGAAATCCAGCTATACCTGATGAGCCAATACTGGAACTTCCCGGCCTTCTGGGAACAGGAGGCTGTTGCCTTCTGGCCGGAAGTTCGCGGCTACGTCCACTTCCCCGGTCCCACATCCAGCCACCTTCGCTGGGCACACATGTGGATTGACCCGGCTCGCGCGGACGATACTGGGTTCTCCGGTCAGACCACCGGCGTGCCTGGCGGCGAATAGCTGACGGGCAAACTCCGGTCAACTCGCAACCAGGAATCAACCAAGAATCGCCCCTCTCCACATGGAGAGGGGCGACTGCTTTCTCGGGTTATACGAAGCCCGACGCCCGGTGAGGTTCCTTGGTGAGGCGAGTTCTTGGTAAGGGGGACCCTTCACCACGCAATGGCTCCCTGCAACCAGTTTCAAGAATCCGGGTGGGAGGTATTTCCTGGTGGAAGGGGAATGAGTCTTAGGGCAGTCACCCCCATCCCGCCAAGGGCAGACGTGGACGCCTGGCCTTCCCCAATCAAGGGGGAAGGGATTTCGAAATGGCTTCCAGGAGAAGCCTAACCCCCGGCAATCACCGGCTACTCCTCACCGGATTTTTCGTCCTCACCGTCAATGGCCAGGGACCGGTCCACGGCCTTCAGGTATGGCTCAAGTTCTCCGTCATCAGTCTGCGTGCCACCGCTGGACAGTTCCGGAGAACCGTCGCCGCGGCCGGTCATGGCTTTCAGCACGAGAAGCCCTCCCGCCAGGGCGGCGAGGATAATGACCACCGGCAGGGTCCAGGCCAGGAGGTTCAGCCCAGACTTGGGCGGGGAGGCCAGTACGTTCTGGCCGTAACGGTCGGCGAAGTAGTCCAGGATTTCCTGGCGGCTGGCCCCTTCCGCCAGCATCTCGCGCACCCTCTGCCGCATCTGGCGGGCCAGAGGGACCTGGGCCTGGTCAATGGACTCAGCAGGACAGACGGGGCACATCAGCATCCGGTCAATGGCCTGAGCCTCAGATTCGTCGTAACCTTGACCTGGGCCCTGGGCCAGGGATTCCCCAATCCACATCGAGAAGGCCAGGGCAAGAACCAGGGCGATGATGATAAAGGTGGGGCGGGCCCTGAAAAAGACAAAGGGCAGGCTTGATACCTGCCCCCCGCTGCAATCTTCGTTACTTCTCAAGTCTAATCCAGCCGTCTGAGCCTAACATCCCTCCGGATTGGCGCCCTGCAGGCAATCAACCACGTAGCGGGCCACCGCGTCTATCTGCTCCGGAGAAAGCAGCTTGGAGAAGCTGGGCATCACCGTTAAACCGCCAACCATGATGTCGGTAACGCCGGCGGTGTCCTTGGCGATCATCGTCGGGTCGTCCAGGGCGGTCAGGTCAGGATTGAATGACGGCTGATAACCATAGTCGTCAATCATTTTGACCAGCACGGGACCATCACCCTTGCCCAGCGGTCCGTGGCACATTGTACAGTTAATCTCGTAAAGCTCGCCGCCATCGTGATTGGAAGCCTGGACCGTGTAGAAGGGTACAGCGCTGGCGGGCACGCTCAACCGGGGCGGCTCATGCGCCTTGTAGGAAGGCTGGTAATGCATTTCGTAGAAGACATCCAGCGGATAAGAACCCTGGGAACAACCCAGAGCCACCAGGCCAACCAGCATGGCCAGCGCCCCAAGGCAGGCCCTGTTCCGGCGCCCCTTCGACAAGAGATTCATCAATTTTCCAGAGAGTTTGCTCATTTTTGGCTGCCTTCTACCGGCGCTTACCGGTCTCCGGCCAATTCCGTATCCTGTAGAACTTTTCGCAGCTGCCAATCCGGCTCGCCGAGCTATTGCTTCTTGACGTCCACCGCGCCCGTCTGGCCAAATACGCCTTCCACCTCGCCGTGCTGGGTCTCCTCGGTGTTGACCAGCACCCCGATGTAACCCTCGGTGATACGGTTGTCATAGAGCCCGGCCTTAAGTTTAGGCAGTCGGGACTCGAAGACGATTCCCAGGACAGTGAAGAGGATGGCGCCCAGCATGGTGCCCTCGTAGCACACCACGGCCATGGGCGGTATGGACAAAATGGGCTTGCCTCCCGTCACCAATGGGTAGGCCACCTGGGTCATCGAGGTAAGCAGAATGCCCGAAGTCAGCCCCAACAGGGCGCCAATGAAGGGAAAGATATAGAGCTTGTGGGGCTCCTCCCTTTCTCCGAAGGCGCCTTCCGGATAGGGCGTATCCGTCAGGAAATCCACATCGGTTTCGGGAATGCCGGCGCGCCTCAGGCCGTCGCCGGCGTCGGCGGCGGAATTGGCGTTGTCGAACAACCCCAATATTGGACGTCTTGCCATAACTTTTAACCTCTCTGCCTTTACCTCGAAGCCCCTTGCGTCTGCGGCAACGGGGACCAATTCTGTGAGCCTGATTTTCCCTTGTTTAAGACTGCCGGCCTAATCTTCACGGCCTAATCTTCACGGAATGTTGCCGGCACTGTCCTGCGTCCGATCTGAACCTGGGTTTTCAGGACGTCCCCTTCCTTCACGTCATAGAGGGGCACGAGGGGGAACACCCTGCTGAATAACAGCATCAGCATCGTCACCAGGGCGAAGGTGGCCGCAACGATAATAATCTCAAATATGCTGGGCCTGTAGTCCGCCCACACAAAGGTGAACAGCTGCTTGTTGATCAGGCCGGGAACGATGATCAGGAACCTTTCTAGCCACATGCCTATGTTTACGGAAATACAGGCGATGGACATTATCCACAGGTTCCGCCGCCACGCCCGGCTAAGCCACAAAATCACCGGAATGAAGTAAGTAGTTATTACGAAAACGATGAACCACGCATTGTAGGGCCAGTAAGTAAACTGGGTCTGTCTGACCATCAGTTCGTCCGGCTCCCGACCATACATACCGAACAGTATTTCCATTACCAGGAAGTAGAACCAGCCAGTGGCCACCACTATGAGCAACCGCCCCAGCGCGTCAATATGCTCGTGCCGGATATAGTCCTGCCAGCCGTAGCACCAGCGCAGCAGAATCAGGGCGAAGGCCACGGCGGACACACCGGAGTGGACGGCGCCCACCACGAAGTAGGGAGCGAACACGGTGGAATGCCACGACTTTACCGATGCGGCCATACCGAAGTCCCAGGACACTATGCTGTGCACCGAAACGAACACCGGCAGAATCAGGGCCGACAGAAGAACTCCAGCCACAATCTGCAGCTTCCACTGCCGGGCGTTGCCTTCCCAGCCCATGGCGAGAACGCTGTAAACCCGGTGGGCGATACCCGTCGTATGGTCGCGCAGCACCGCGAAATCGGGAATCAACGCGATGATTACAAACAGGGTGCTGGAGGTCAGGTAAGTCAAAATTGCGCTGGGGTCCCAGACCAGCGGAGTACGGATGTTGGGCCAGATCCCCCGGGCAAAATCGTAGGGGAATACCCAGTACAGTATGCGCCAGGGCCGCCCGGTGTGGACGATGGGCATAATCATCGCCGTCATCAGGGAGAAGAGGGTCAAAACCTCGGCAGCTCTGGTGGCGGGACGCCGCCATTCGGCCTTGGCCAGGCGCAAAATGGCAGAAAGCATCACGCCGGCGTGGCTGATACCAATCCAGAAAACGAAGTTGGTGATAAAGAATCCCCACGCCACCGGGCGATTGAGGCCCGTAACGCCGAGACCCCGGTTGACCATTATGCCGATTGCGATAGCCGCAATCAGCAGGACCAGCCCCAGGACAGTCACCACCGGCCAGAACCACCTGGGGGTGTCCAGGATTGACCGGAGCAGATCCCGGTTCATCTCTCTTGTGCTTAGGACTCTGCCTTCCTGCATGGAAGCTCCTGCTTTACCTTCCTTTGCCGGTCATCCCGCCGCAACCGGCAGAGGTGACCTCATCTTGCCTTGTAGGTTCTCTTGCGAGGCAGGCCAAGACACCTGCCTACAACGCCTAATTTAAGTAGTCAACCGCGCCAGGCTTACCGCTGCGGCGCCCTCTTCCGCATCTCCGTTACTCGGGCTTGGCCAAGACCAGGTATTCGCCTCGCACGAAGGTATCCATTTTCTGGTACAGCGTTCCTTCCTTGACCTCCCAGATGGAGATCAGGGGAAAGACCTTGGCGGACACCAGGTAAACCAGCGCAACGATGCCCAGCCCACCCAGAACCATGAAAATGTCCCAGATATCGGGCAGCACGGCGGCGGGCACATGGGAAAGCGCAAACTCGTAATGATTACCGGTGTTGAACGCCGCGGCGAAGGTCCTCAGGTTGAAGAGCAAAGCTCCCACCAGGGCCGACAGCCCCGCCAGGCTGGGCCCCCAGGCGCTTCGGCGCAGGGGATTCCAGATAAGCATCAGGAACGGCACCAGGAAGCTGAACAGCATATTGGCCAGGAACAGGGGCAGATAGGGCTGGGTAAACAGGTACTTCAGGATGTTCTGTTCCACTTCCAGCCGGCCGTACCAATAGGTGATGAAAAATGCGAACAGGTGATAAGTCCAAAGGAGGGTCAGTCCCAGCAGAATCTTGCTGGCCGACCAGAAGGGCGCCTTCCCCAGGTAACCTTCATATCCGCCCCATTTCCGCATGATGAACAAGACGATGAGGATCAGACCCAGGGAGGTCTGGAAACTCATTACCGTGTACATGGGGGGCAGCACCGAATCCTTCCAGAAGGGAACCATGCTCATGGCGAATTCGGTGATGAAAATGAACTGGACGAAAATTATCAGCATGAAGTAGAACGCGCCCAGAAGTGCCAACCCGGCCTTCTGATGGTTCCACTGCCGCTTTGTCCCGTACCACCATCCCGCCAGGGCCGTGTACAAGCCCCTTCGGAATCCCGTTGCCGTCGCCCGCGCCTGGGCCATGTCGGGAGTGGCCGACAACCACAGAATGGCGACGCTGCACAGGGCCAGCCCCACGAAGCACAGCAGGTCCCAGGTGTAGGGCGCGCCAATGGGCACCTCGAACCAGAGGGTCCGGCGAACCTCAAGGTCCGTACCCTGAGCATCGGGATTCTTGATGGGAGGCATGGCCAGCAGGAGGGGAATGAACAGGACTATGTTCACCACACCGACGATGGCGAACAGCTCGGACACCCGGGAAAGGGGCCGCCGCCAGTGGCTCTTAGTGAACCGGAAAGCGCAGGCCACCAGGGGAGCCGCCCCGGTAACCATGAAGACAAAAGAAAAGATGGCGGCGTAATAGCCCCAGGGACCGGGACTGCCGAAACCATCCGAGGATGCACGGATGGCAAACCCGACAACTCCCAAGGCAGCCAGAACAGCCGCTATTCCCAGGGCCAGCTTGTAAACGGAGGGCATGGCAAAGGTCTTGCCGGATACGTCGGAGGTTACCTCCTCCCTACGGGGAAAAACCCACATTCCAGCGTGTTGCCCGTGCCCACCGCCCTGGTGATGTTCAGCGCTACTAGCCATGATGCCCGCCGCTGCTTCCCTTGTTGGGATCAACCTTCTTCAGGTATATAACGTTGGGTTTGGTGTTCATATCCTCCAGCATCCGGTATCCGCGGGTCTGGCGCTCGCTCTCGTGATGGATGTTGTACCGGTTAACGTCGTCGAAATAGGGTTTTATGGGACTCTGAGCGTCGTTCTGGTCGCCGAAGGTCAATGCGTTGGTGGGGCACGCCTGCACGCATGCCGGCATGTGATTACCCGCCCGCAGGGTGCTGTCTCCCAGTTCGCCGCCGTTGCGCCGTTCCACCTGCAACTGACCGCGACGAAGGCGCTGGATGCAGAAGGTACACTTTTCGGTGATACCGCGAGTCCGCACCGTTACGTCGGGATTGAGCTGGTTCTGCAGCCGCTCCGGCCAGTTGGGGTGCCAGTAATTAAAAAATCGCACCTGGTAGGGGCAGTTGTTGATGCAATACCTGGTGCCGACGCACCGGTTGTAAAGCTGGACGTTCAGGCCCTCGTCGTTGCGGTAGGTGGCGAAAACCGGGCACACCGGCTCGCAGGGGGCATTCTCGCAATGCTGGCAAAGGATGGGGATAAAGCGCGCCTTGATATTGGGATAATCCCCTTCCCAGTACCGCTCTATCCGGATCCATTCGTAGGCCCGGTTCTGGAGAAAAGCGTTCTTGTCATTTATGGGAAGGTTGTTTTCCACCTGGCAGGCAACCACGCAGGCCTGACAGCCGTTGCAGCGGTCCAGGTCAACCACCATTCCCCACTTGTGATCAATTCGACTAGTTACCATTCTTCATCCCGTGTTGGCGCCGTGATTCTCCGGCTGGCACCGGGCGCCAGCTACGCCCCGCTTGTGCCGGTCAATAAAACTCTAATGGTCAGTCACCAGGATAACGGCCTCACCCGGCGTATGCCCGATCTGCCTCGCCGGGAAGATACCCTCAAACTTGGCAATCTTCAGGCTCTCTCCGGTAGGCGCCACCTGGGCCATGTGACCCGCCCAGGCCAGACCTCCGTTTTCCGTCAGGTGCGCTGCCGAAAGCAGGTCCAGGGCGTTGGAACTCTCCCTGGCATCCCCGCCGGTGGCGTAGTCCGAACCGCTGCGGCGACCCTGGCCCAGGGGAACGGCCACGACCCTGGGAGGCAACGCCGGATTCGGGTACAACACGCCCCTTATACTGCCGCTGCCGGTGGTAACGCTGACGATATCTCCCTCGCGCAACCCCATTGCCTCGGCGGTATGGCTGTTAAGCTCGACCCACGTCTGCCACGCAACCGTAGTGACCGGGTCGGGCAGGCCCTGCATCCAGGGGATGTGGGCATTGCGCCCGTCCAGCAACGAATTGTGCAGGAAGGGCTGCAGATAAAAGTCGCCGCTGCCGGCGAAGGAAGGCTGTCCTCCCTGGGCAGCGATTGTATTCAGCAAGCCCGCAGGAGCCGACGGCGTGGGCCCCGTGGCGCTTTCGTCCCACCAGCCGCCCTGCTGGAGCATCAGGTTCCACAACTCACCGGCGGAACCGGCATCCCGGGAAGTGCCCCTGCCGTAGGCAAACAAGGTCTCGGTAGTCTGCTTGAGGGCCGCCTCCACGCTGGCCCAGGGCAATGCCTCTTCCTGCCCCATTTCCTGGGCTACGCTCAGAAGCAGGTCGCCAAAGCTGCGCGGGTCCAGGTCGCTCAAAGGATTGACCACCGGCTGTTGAATGCCCATGGCGGGGTAGCCGGGACCGGGATCAGGTATATCGTCGCCCCAATCTTCGAGGAAAACACGGTCGGGCAAAATCAGGTCGGCCATAACGGTGGTTTCGTCCATGAAGGAGGAGAAACTGACGATAAACAAATCGTCCCGGTTAAGGGTATTCTCAAAACCCAGGGAAGCGGGCAGGCCATGCACCGGATTGGCTTCATGCACCATGACCAACCGAGTGTTGCCGCCGCGAATTTCGCTGGCCACCTTGCTCCAGTCCGCCATGCTGCCCACCGAGGCCGTAGCCGGCAGGCTGTCCAGGGGCGCGCCGGGATTGAACCGCAGGCCGCCGTTGCTGCCCACACTGCCCACCAGGTAGTTGAGGGCGTAAATTGCCATCAGATTGAACTGGCCGTTGGTGTGGGCTCCGGCGCTTCCGCCACCCAGAGCGATGCTAGGGCCATGATGGGCGAAATTGTTGGCCAGGTCGCGAATCTTCTCTGCCGCCGTCTTCTCCTCGTGAAGCTGCTCGGGTATTCCCAGCTGGGACGCAATGTTCTCAGGGGCAAAGGCTGCCAGCGCCGCCGCGCCCTGGCCTCCGGTCAATGCATTCACATCCACGCCTTCGGCCTGGTAGCCCTCGCTGATAATCACGTAGGCCAGGCTGAGGGCAAGGTAACCCTCCATGCCCGGAGTTATCGGCAGCCACTCATCAGCATTGGCCGCCGTCATCGAGAATCGGGGGTCAACGTGGACCAGGTAGCCTCGGCTGCCCCCGGCCTGACGTTCACTACCCTGGCGAAACTCGCCGTAGGCTGTGGCCAGGCGGGTGGAAGACCCCCAGGTGGAGAGAAAATCAGCGCCGAAGGAGATGACGTAGTTGGCGTTGGCAAGGTCGAAATCGGGCAGGCAGCTCTCTCCGAAGACGCCGTTGACGGCCGCCCGGTAGGTCGTATCGTCCATGGAGTCGAAGCACAGGTGGCGTCCGCCCACCGATGTGGCGAAACGTTCGGCGATCATGCCCAGGTGACCCCGCAGCGGCTCGGTTATCAGAACCATTCCATTGCCGCGGGCCGCCAGTTCCCGCTTAAGAATGTCCAGGGCTTCCGGTTCCCATTGAATGGACCGGTATTGCCCGGACCCCCGGGGACCCGTGCGCAACATGGGACCTTCAATCCTGTCGGGATGATACAGGGCCTGCAGCCCCGCCTCGGACCGGGGGCTCTGCTTGCCCATGTTCACGGGGTACTTGGGGTTTCCCTGGATCTTCTTGGCGCGACCTTCCATAACCCGGACAATCACGCCCTCGCCGTCGGTGGCATTCCGACCCAGGGTGGCGTACCAATTATCCCGCCCTTTCACCAGGTCCTCAGGCAGGGACCGGGGGCTCTGGACGCTTAACTCATCATCCTGGATGACGTCGCAAGCCACCGCTCCTATGGCGGAGAGGCCGGCCCAGGCCAGGAAATTGCGCCGTGTCAGTTTCATACGTTGATGCCTTCGCTCAAATTCGCTCGTGCCGATTGTCGTCCCGCTGGTCGCAGTCTTCCCGGTGCCTGTGCTCGCTACTTGTGGCAGATGGTGCAGTCGGTGCCAACGTTCAACTCGCGGTGGCAGTCCACACAGGTGCCCATTTTAAGTGACTGGCCCTGCGTAGGCTGGACCTCGGTCATGCTGGCCACGTCGCCGTGGCACACGGAACAGGCCTGCTGGGTAGTCAGGGGCAACTGCCGGGGCTGTCCATCCCCGACGGGCATGGCTACCGTCCGAGCCTGACCTTCGGTCAGGAACCGGATATGGGCTTCGTGGACAAACCGGACGTGGTCAGGAATCCGGTGAACGCGCTCCCAGTCAATAGGAGCGTCGTCGTTAAACTTGTCCACCACCAGTTGCATCTGCGCCTGGTTGGCCGTGGACGAAACGACCAGATTTTCAGGGTTAATCTGCTTGTGGCAGAAGACGCACTGCTCAACTGCCGGCACCGTTGCCGCCGCACCCTCGGTTACGTTGCGGTGGCAGAACTCGCAGGAAATACCAACGCCCCCTTCCTCAACCGTGCCGGCGTGAACCGTATGGGGGAACTCGATGGGCTGGGGAGGGGCATTGCCCAATCCGAAAGGTGGATTGGAAAACCAGGAAATGGCAATGATAGCAACCAGGAAACCCACAACGCCGGTGACGACCAATCCAACTAAAGCCAGTGGAATTATGTTTGCGCTTGGCCTCATCGGCGCCAAAACCTGCCTATCTTTTAGTATCCGGCCGGACCTTCAATCCGGCGGGGCCCCGGTGAAAACCGGGAACCCTGTCTTTCAAATCCAAGCCCCAACAAACAAAAGGGAAGCGCCCGTAAATAGAGCAGCTTCCGTCAATAACCTATACGAGAAACCTGTCGTAAATGTTGCCCAGCATTTCCGGGGTGAGCAGCATTACGGAAACCCAGAAAATCCAGGCTACCACCCACACCGCCACCGCGAACACCACCATGGGCCAGCGCAGTCGAATAAAGGCCGGTGGAAGATGGCCCGTCTGTACCGCCGAAGGAATAAACGCAAGGGCCGTCATGAGGGTAAAGGCGGTGATGATAACCAATGGAAAGGCTATCCAATACATAGTGAGCCAATTGGAAATATTGACCCAGTCTATGTTGGTTAAAGCGTTCGGATCGCCCATCGGTCCTGCCTTGGATCGGTTACCTGGTCTATTACCGGGGCGTCTCCCAACCCTCCCCGGTCAGCAAACCTAGTGAAAATTATCACAGTCTAATGGGGGTGTCAAGGGTATTTGCCAGATACTAATCTATCCTTCCCGGCAATCTGCGCTGGCAGGCTCGGCGCCTCACCGCCCTGGGTCTTTTCCATGACGATGCTCGCGCTGTGCTCCGGCAGGGGATATCCGGCACCAAGTACCGTATTTCGTGGGCCGGCCAATGCTCGTTGCAACACCTGCCGGCGCTCTTTCAAGACCGCCTGAGTGGCTGCCACCCTCGATACGTGGCAACCCGCCACAGCCATTCCGCGGGACCAAAACGAAAGCGGCTCAGCCAGGCCTGGGACCACCAGAGCTGCACTGCCCAGACCCCGACGACAAAGATGAGCAGGCCGCTACGCCCAATGGAGAAGTCGGCCAGGGCAACGACCAGAATCAATATCCCCATGAGGGACTGGGCAAGGTAATTGGTTAGCGCCATGCGCCCCACGGCGCTGAGACGAGACTTAAGCCAGGAGTTTTTCCGCTTGTTCCACAGGACTATCAGGCTCATGTAGCCCATGGCGGCGGGTATCGTGCCCAGCGAGTTGGGAATGTTGCCGATGAAGGCCACCTCTCTCGAAAAATCGTTCCAGGCAACGAGGACAACTCCCAGGGCGGCCAGCGCCAGGCCAATGGTGGTCCCATACACCGCAAAGAGCGTGTACGCCCTGCTCGAACACTCCCCCTGGGTGAATCCCAGCCTGAACAAGCCGGCTCCGATCATGATCATGCCCAGCCCCCGGGCGAAGTAGGCGGAGAGCATGAACAGCCCGATGGGGTCCCTGATCTCCGCACCGGGGTCGGTCCAGATTCCGGTCAGGTCAGAGTTATAACTGTCGGCAATGGTCTGGGCCAACAGGTCACCTGGTACGGGCAGGAGAAAAACTATTGCCCCCAAAATTATCAAGGTCCGGGCTGACAGCTTGCGGAAACATATAAGGATGGCGGACGAAACGGCGTACAACATCAGCACATCCCCTTCCCAAAGCAGGTAGTGCAAAAGGCCGATTCCCAACAGGAGCAGGTTGCGCCACAGGTTCAGCCAAACAGGATGTCGCTCCCGGCGGGAGGCCCGGTCAATGAACAGCATCACCCCCGCGCCAAAGAGCAGGGAGAAAAGTCCCATGAACTTCTGGTCCACAAAGACCTCGCCGAAAATACCCACGGCCCAGTCAATCCAGGTCTCGGACCCTCCGGCGCTCAGGTTCCAATACGGAACCTGCCCATACTTGAAGGACACCACATTCATCAGGAGTATGCCGAGAACCGCAACTCCTCTGATTAGGTCCAGGCTGGTAATCCGGGATGCATCCTCTATGGGGCCGGCCGTAGGACCGGTTATGGGCACGTAAGAGGCCTCGGCTTTATCGGGCGGGAAGTTCTGCATGGTTTGAAAAATCCTGTCTGAAGGTGGCAAATTTAACGGAGGGTAATTTTATCGGAGGGTTGTCCAATCTTGCCGAGCAAAGTATATATCTGCCGGGACTTCTCCGACTCTCCACATTTCAGCTCTTGCGCAAAACCGGAACGGGCCGGCCCAACCGGCCCAAATTTGCAGGGCAATCGCATTATGAATGGTATAGTCAGGGAGTAAGGAAAAGGTGGGTTG
>VXOH01000029.1 GCA_009840135.1 Chloroflexota bacterium
CGCCGCGGCCCCGGCGGCGGGCGCCCCCCCGGGGGGGCCCGGGCGGGCAGACACGCAGGTCTGCCCCTACGGGTGGTTGCGCCGGTTGGCTGGTTTCCGGATAGGGGACGGCATCACAGAGGTTTCCTTCAGTCTGGGTTAAGGTCGTGTTGACTGACGGGGCGGCTGCCTTGTCCGTACATAGTCAGCAGACTATAATGGCTGTGCTTGCCTGAGGGTGAAGCCAGAGGGAGGAGGTCCCCCGTGACAACCGTTACCGACGCCACTACGACTACGACAACCCGCGACGCCGCTACCGTCGCCCGGATGAAGCACCGCAGCAACGACGTTACCCAGGGCCCCGAGCGGGCGCCGGCCCGGGCCATGCTGCTGGCCATGGGTCTGACCCATGAGGACCTGGACAAGCCCTTTGTGGCCATCGCCAACCTGGCCAGCGACGTTACACCCTGCAACGTCCACCTGTCCCGCTTTGCCCAAGCCGCCAAGGAGGGCATCCGCCAGGCCGACGGGACGCCCTTTGAGTTCGGCACCATCACCGTCAGCGACGGCATTTCCATGGGCACCGAGGGCATGAAGGCATCCCTGGTCAGCCGCGAAGTCATCGCCGACTCCATCGAGGTCGTCACCTTCGGGGAGCGCATGGACGGACTGGTAACCATAGCCGGCTGCGACAAGAATATGCCCGGCTGCATGATGGCCATCGCCCGCCTGAACGTGCCGTCCATTTTCATTTACGGCGGCACCATCATGCCCGGCAGTTACCAGGGCAACGACGTGAATATCCAGGACGTGTTTGAGGCCGTGGGCGCCTACGGAAAGGGCAGCATTACCCGCGACGAGCTTACGGCGCTGGAGTGCGTGGCCTGTCCCGGCGAGGGTTCCTGCGCCGGCCTGTTCACCGCCAACACCATGTCCACCGCCATAGAAATCATGGGCATGTCGCTGCCCGGCGATGCATCCATACCGGCCATTGACCCCCGCAAGGTGGACGAGGCGCGGAAGGCCGGCAGCGCCCTGCTGCGATTGCTGGAAGAGGACGTGCGGCCCCGGGACATTATGACCCGCCACGCCTTTGAGAACGCCATAACCGTCGTGCTGGCCATGGGCGGCTCCACCAACGCCGTCCTGCACCTGATCGCCATCGCCAACGAGGCCGGGGTTGAACTGAACCTGGACGACTTTGATCGAATCAGCCGCAATACCCCCTACATTTCCGACATGCGGCCCGGCGGCCGGTACGTGATGGCGGACCTGCACCGCTACGGCGGCGTATCACTGGTGGCCAAGCGAATGCTGGAGGCGGGACTGCTGCACGGCGATACCATGACCGTAACCGGCAAGACCCTGGCCGAAAACGTGGCCGATATGCCCACCATTGACGACCAGCCGGTCATCTACCGGCCCGAGAATCCCCGCAGTCCCACCGGCGGCCTGGCCATTTTGCGGGGTAACCTGGCCCCGGACGGCGCGGTAATCAAGGTAGCGGGCCACCAGGAGAAGGTCTATGAGGGCCCGGCCCGGGTGTTCGAGCAGGAAGAGCCGGCCTTCCAGGCCATCCAGCGCGGCGAGATTAACGAGGGAGATATCGTAATCATTCGATACGAAGGTCCCAAGGGCGGGCCGGGAATGCGCGAGATGCTGGCGGTTACCGGCGCGCTTATCGGCCAGGGCCTGGGCGACTCGGTGGCCCTGGTCACCGACGGCCGCTTTTCGGGAGCGTCCCACGGCCCCATGGTGGGCCACGTGGCCCCCGAGGCGGCGGTGGGCGGCCCCATCGGAATGCTGCGGGAGGGCGACATCGTCACGCTGGACATACCAAACCGGCAGCTTAACGCGCGCTTGACTGAGGAGGAATTTGCCGACCGGCGGGCGGCGTGGCAGCCCATACCGCCCAAGTACACCTCGGGCGTTCTGGCCAAGTATGCCAAGCTGGTATCTTCAGCCGCCGAGGGTGCGGTAACGCGGTAGGGGGAACCCTTTTTGATCCACGAATCCGCCTCGGCGGACGAATTTTCACTAATGGTGAAATAGGAATCCTCCGAACAAGTCCCTTCCCCCTTGATGGGGGAAGGTTAGGATGGGGGTGGTAGCTTGAAAAGGCCAATCCCCCTCACCCTGACCCTCTCCCGCCAGGGGCGAGGGGACTTTTGAGATAGTTCCTAAACAGGGAACACTCAGGTTCATTCGTGGACTGACAGGTGACGAGAGTAGTGATGAACTGTCCGCGGTGCGGCAACCCTTACGCCCCTGGCAACAGGTTCTGCGGCTACTGCGGATACGACCTGGCGCAAGCGACTGCGGCGTCCAATCTGCAGGATGGTACTCCTTCATCGGAGACTGTACCTCCCCCTGAAGCTCCAGCCCCCGTTAACGCACCCGTCGAGTCCCCGGCCGAACCCGTTGATGTTCAACCGCAGGGCCTCACCTGTCCACGCTGTCTCCAGCCCAACCGGCCAGGTTCGATATTCTGCTTTTCCTGCGGTTCTCGGCTGGGGACCTACGAAGCGACCCGCCCAGGAATGGACCGCTTGCCGGCCTTTGAAATGGGCAGTCCTGGCAGCTTCTGGCTGCGGGCTATTGCCTATATCGCGGATACGCTGGTAATAGTGTTGCCACTGGTATTTCTTTGGGCAATTCTGGGGCAGCCACTTCCCGAAAGCTCGGGGACTCTGTCCGACCAGGTAAGCCAGCAACTGACCAACCCGACGCCCGGGTTCGGGCGTCTGCAGTTCCTGGTTCTTGTAACTACCCTGATCTACGACACTGCCCTGATAACGCTGTGGGCCACTACGCTGGGCAAACGGTCCTTCGGACTATACGTCGTGAGGACTGACGGCTCACGCGTTGGGCCCGGACGCGCCCTGGCCCGACACGTCCTGACCGCCGTTTCCGCCAATTTTACCTTCGGGTTTATTTTCCTGGTCGCGGCATTTCGAGCCGACCGGCGGGGCCTGCACGACCTAATCTGCGATACTGTTGTAATTCGCCGTTACCGCAGCCAGTATCGCCCTGGGCAGGGACAAGACTAGTAGGCCAACAACTTTGAAATGATGGATGATTTTCCGCTCGCCCTGAGCCTGTCGAAGGGCCGGCCGCTCATGGTTCGACAGGCTCACCACGAACGGACTCACGGCTCACCACGAACGGACTCACCGGTTATCCATCAATACAATAGCGATGGCCGCCTAGCGAGAACGTACAATCAGCCGCGGCCAACCATTTGTTGCCAGCAGTCCCTGTTGGTGGTTATTCCATTCGGAGAGATACGGATGCTCAGCGCCTTCCTGCTTACCCTTCATATCGGCGCCGGTTCCGTGGCGCTGCTGACCGCCCTGGTCGCCGTCGTGACCGCCAAGGGCCAGAGAGTCCACGTCCTTTCCGGAAGGGTTTACGCCGCAGCCATGACGCTGGTGTTCCTCACGGCGGCGCCCCTGGCGCTGCTGGGGGCTGACGTATTTCTGCTGCTCATCGCCTTTTTCAGTTTTTACCTGGTATTCGCCGGCTGGCGCTTCGCCCGCAACCGGCGCGGCGTGGCTCATCCGGTTGACTGGGTGGCCACGGGCGTCATGGTAGTTACCGGCCTGGGGATGGGCGCGTATGCCCTGGCCCTGGCCAATTCCGGAGACCCCCAGTGGGTAACCATGTCCGTTTTTGCGGCGATAGCGGTGGCCCTGGGGGTGGCAGATGGCCTGTACCACCGGTTGCGCAGGGCCGGCGGGAGACGGCGCATTGGTCGGCATTTGACCAACATGCTGGCTGGCACCATTGCCACGGTCACGGCAGTGCTGGTGGTAAACGTTGAGACCAACCCGCCCTGGATTGCCTGGCTTCTGCCCACGGTCGTGATTACTCCGCTCATAGTCTGGTGGAACATCAGGGTGGCTCGGCAGAACCGGGCAAATTGATTCGAACGACCATCTTAGGTAAGGTCTGAATATATCCTCCCTCCCTGTCGGGAGAATGTGGGGGGAAATCGTCATTGGCAAGCCGTCACCCCCATCCTAACCTTCCCGCCCCGAGGGCTGACAGTGGTATGTATTCGGCCATACAAAAGGACAATTACCCGATGAAATGTCATCCTGAGCCCTACGGCATAGCTCAGGATAAACTCCGCGAAGGATCTGGAATCACAGGGAATAAAGGTATGGCCTTTCTGAAAGTCGTCATGGGGGAACCATTTTAGATTCTTCACTCCGTTCAGAATGACGTACTATCTGACCAGGGTCTTTA
>VXOH01000084.1 GCA_009840135.1 Chloroflexota bacterium
GGAGCGAAGTTTACTTGCTTAAGGTGCTCCGCAGTTAAAATGCGATTGCCCTGAAGGTGCGGTAATAGGAGTGGCAGCGTTCCGATCCTGGTGGTTACGTATGCAGGGCCTCGACCCCTCGGAGTTCGGCGGATCTAAACAATTCTTGCCGCTGACAAATTTCTGCGACATTTCCCCCTTATCGTGAGTCTTGTCAAAGGGAAATACACGAAAGGAGTGGAATGATGATACGCAAGACGACAAAGCGGACAATCCTGGCAGGGCCAGTCCTGGCGTCCCTGGTCGCCGCAGGCGTGGTCCTCGGCTGCGCTACCGACACGGGTATCATGGACGGTCAGGACCCCGGCAACGGTGCGGTGGCAACCCAGGAGATTTCCGGTCGGGGAGCCGGCGAGTCCGGCGGTGAGCATGGCCCCGGCGGTGAGAGAGCCGGCGGCGAAAGTGGGGGCGGCTCGGGCAGCGAGGAAGCCAGCGGCGCCAACCTGGCCCCCAATGAGACCTTTGATGCAGTACGGGGAGGGGCCCGTTTGATCGTGAACTACGACGCAGCAGGCAATGCCTTCTCCGGCACGGTGGAGAACACCACTGGCAACGTCCTCACCAACGTGAGAATCGAGGTACACCTTTCCAACGGTACCGAACTCGGTCCAACCACCCCGGTGGACCTGGCCCCAGGCCAGGTGATGGATGTTAACCTGCCCTCGTCGGCAGCATCCTTCACCGGATGGATAGCCCACGCCGAGGTGGGCAGCGGAGCCGAGGTTGGGGGTGGCGAGAGTGGACCGGACGGTCCCGAAGGCGCCGAGAGCGGCGGATCCAGCAATGAGGCGGCTATGGAAGCGGCTATGTCCAGCCCAATCATTCCCCTGGACCAGACGTGGAACGGCGTTCTCGGCGGGTTGGCCATAGCCGCCAGCTACGATGCGGCAACGCAGTCTGTAAACTCGACGGTGCAGAACTCCACCTCGCAGACTCTCTGCTACGTGCAGGCTGAGCCGCACCTGAAGTCGGGAACGCAGACGGTGGGGGAGTTGGGCCCCGACGTCCTGGGAGACCTGAACCCAGGGCAACAGGCAATCTCCAGCGTGTCGGTCAACACTGAGCCCAGCCTGGCGGGAGTCGCCTTCGACGGATACGTGGTCCACATGGAAGTGTTCAACTGCGGGGGCCCGGGCCCGCAGCCCCACACCGGAGCGGAGGGAGCGGAGGGTAGCGGTGGCGAAGGCCCCGGAGGTGAGGGGCATGGCCCCGGCGGTGAGGGAGGCAACGAGTCTGGTAGCGTGTCCGGTAGCGAAAGCGGCGGTTCCGGCAGCGAAGAGGGCAGCAGCGCCAAACTGGCCCTGGATGACACCTTCGACGCAGTTCGCGGCGGCGCCCGGCTCATCATGAACTACGACGCAGCCAGCAACGCCTTCACCGGCACTGTGGAAAACACCACCGGCAACGTGCTCTCCAACGTGAGGATCGAGGTGCATCTTTCCAACGGAACGGAGCTTGGCCCGACCACCCCGGTGAACATGGCCCCGGGTGATGCCCTCTCGGTGAACCTGCCCGCAACCCAGGCGTCCTTCACCGGCTGGATCGCCCATGCCGAGGTCGGCGGTGGAGAGGGCGGCGGCGAACACGGCGGGGGCCAGTCCGGCGGCGGTGAACATGGCGGCCGCGAGTCCGGCGGTGAGCACGGCTCCGGAGGTTAATGCCAGTAAGGTGGCAAGGGTCAGTCCCCTCTCCTGATCCAAAACATTGATACCAGGTAGAGTAAAATCTGACCAAGGCAATGCCCCAACATCGGACGCGGCGCCACTGACAGCGCCGCGTCCAACATGGCTTTCATAGGGGAGCGGCGATGAGTGGACAAGTATTGATAATCGAAGACGACACCAGGATCGCCAATTGGGTGAAGGTCTACTTCGAGCGGGCCGGGTATTCCGCCCAGGTCGCCCACGACGGCGAGACCGGGCTGGACCTGGCCCGCGACCTGGCCCCGGACCTGGTGATCCTGGACCTGATGCTGCCCCGTCTCGACGGGGTGGAACTGTGCCGTATCCTGCGCCAGGAGTCGGAGGTACCCATCATCATGCTGACGGCCAGGGAGGCCCACGCCGACCGCATCATGGGCCTGGACACCGGGGCCGACGATTACATCGTCAAGCCCTTCGACCCCGGGGAGGTCATCGCCAGGGCCCAGGCCGTGCTTCGCCGGGTCAAGGGCAAGGTCCAGCAGGTACTTACCAGGGGCAACATTACGCTGAATGAGACGACCCAGAACGTCACGGTAGACGGGGAACCGGTGGTCCTGAGCCAGGCGCAGGTCGCATTGCTGTCCACGCTCATGCGCCACCCCAACCAGGTGCTGAGCCGGGACCAGCTGATTTCCCTGACATTCAACGACGAGTTCGACGGCCTGGACCGGGCCATTGACAGCCATATCGCCCGCCTGCGCCGGCAAATCAGCCGGAACGGCCGCCAGCCCATTCAGACGGTCTACGGCGCGGGCTACCGCTTCGTGGCGGAGGAGGAGTGATGTCCCTGCGCTGGCGTATCATGGGCGCCACCGTCGTTGTGGTGCTGCTCACAGTCCTGGCCAGCATCGGGGTGGGCTACTACGCGACCCAGGCCCGCCTGGGCGTGTTCGTGGACCGGATAGGGCAGGATGAGGCGGCAAAACTGGCCCGGAACCTGAGCCGGGAATACACCGATGCCGGCGGTTGGGCAACGGTGGACCGGGCCCTGTCCCAGGCGGGGTACGTCTATCCCGGGGTGCAGGGGCGGGAGCAGTCCGAAGGGGGCGAGGGCGAGCACCTGGAGAGCTTCCACCAGGACCCGGTGCGGGTAGTAATCATCGGTCTTGATGACGGTGTCGTGCGCGACAACTTCTCAGAGCTTCCACCCGGTTCCGTCGCCCCCGACCTGGGCGGGCACCCCGAGACGGTGTACGACCTGGCCGCCAACCAGCCCGTGGGCAGTGTCTTCGTCGACGTGAACCGGGAACGGCTGGCGACGGAATCCCACGGCTTCCTCAATGCGCTCCTGTACACCACCCTGGTTGGGGGAGCGCTGACGGCCGGCGTCGCCATTCTGCTGGCTGCCTGGTTCTCAAGGCGAATCACCGAGCCGGTGACGGCGTTGACGAAGGCGACCCAGGCAATCGCTCAGGGTGATACAACCCGGCTGCCGATCGCTTCCTCGGACGAACTGGGAAGGATGAGCGCCGCCTTCAACGATATGACAACCGCCCTGGAGACCCAGCGGGAACTGCGCCGGCGGCTGATCAACGACGTCTCCCACGAACTGAATACGCCCCTTAGTGTGATAATGCTGGAGGCGAAAGGACTGCGCGACGACCTTCAGACGCCCGAGGAAGCCTCGGAACACATCATCCAGGAGGTGGAGCGGTTGCGCGGATTGGTGACCGACCTCAACTGGCTGGCGGAGACCGACCACGGCGAGTTCCGGTTTGCCTTCGAATCGAGTCCAGTCTATGAGCTTCTTGAGGAAGAGGTGGAGCGGTGGCATCCTCAAGCCGGGGCCCAACAGGTCGAGTTGTCGCTGGAGGCATCCGGAGACCTGCCCGACCTGGCCCAGGACCGGTTGCGGTTGAGCCAGGCCCTGGGGAACGTCATCGGCAACGCCCTCAATTGCACCGGGGCCGGAGGGAGCATCGCCATCGGGGCGAGGGTAGAAAGCGGCGAGACGTTGGTTATCTCAGTCACCGATGACGGGATCGGCATAGACCCTTCGGATCTGCCCCACGTCTTCGACCGTTTCTACCGTACCGACGAGTCCCGCAACCTTGGGGTGGGCGGCACGGGTCTGGGCCTGCCCATCACCAGGGCCATCGTCGAGGCGCATGGGGGAGTTGTCGCGGTAGAGAGCGACGGGCTTGGGCAGGGAGCTACGGTGACCATACGTTTGCCCTTGAGCGGGTAAGTGTCATATACCCGGCCTGCCCACGTCACTGGTAAAACTGCCAGCATAGCGTACTGACGTTCACTACCCATGCAGGACAACAAGGGTCCTGGGGGCCCAGGAACGACGAGGTTTGGAGCAGGAATGGCGGGCAGCGGGAAGCCATTACCGTTGGCCCTTCACCCCCGGGGAAATGGGGAATGGAGCGGCGATGGTTCGACAGGCTCACCATGAGCGGTTCTTGCCGGTTGTTTGAGTGGACGAAGGGGCGGGATGCGGGGGGTGTCTGGACCTTCTCACTTGGGGAC
>VXOH01000160.1 GCA_009840135.1 Chloroflexota bacterium
GGAGCGAAGTTTACTTGCTTAAGGTGCTCCGCAGTTAAAATGCGATTGCCCTGTCAAGCGGGTGGTGGGTTTGGTGGCGGGCTTGGCGGTGGTGGTCATGGAAATCCTCCTGAGTTAAAAGTTAGAAGTTAAAAGATGCTTGCCTATCACTTATAGCCGAAGTTCCTTTTTCCCCGTTCCCTTTGCTGTCTTTTGCACAGCGCCCAAGAGACGGCACAGTTCCAGCGCCTCAGGATAAATACTGTTGAATTCGGATTCGGAGAGATAATCGGTGTCTTTCAGAAGGCGCAACCAGTAAGCCGTTTCCCTGGATTCCTTGTAGGCGATTGCTAACTTGCTGAAAAAATCAGCTCTAGATTGTCCTCCAATTCCTTCTTCGACATTAGCGCCAATGCTCGTCCCAGAGCGTAACAGTTGTCTCGAAAGGGTGTATTCCTTTTTTTCGGTTGACAAGTATTGATAGAGCCGAACAACTCGGACGGCAAAGGCATAACTCTTGACCTGGATCAAGTTATCGTCCCTTACCATTTCCGTCCCCAATTTCTAAGTTTCTCACTTTTAACTGAGCTCAAACGCGTTTACAATCTGCCAGCTCAAGTCGGCTGCCCAGCTGCCCCCACTCCAGTCCTCGCCTGCTGCGGCGGACTCGTAACGGAAGAGGGTAAGCTCAGAGAGGGCGACCCGGCCGGGAAGTTGCAGCCCGTTTACGACACCCTCGGCAAAGCGGACAGCGCTCTGAAAAACCTGTTCAGGAAGGCCCGAATGTTGCAGCAGGGCGAAGTTGAGGGGGACCAGTTTACCTCCCAGCGTCAGGTTCAGGCGACTCAATACCTCGGTGACCTCGCCCTGAAGCAGGTCAGCGGACCGGGGCTCCGAGATTGCGTTGCTGCCGCCATCAAAGGGCACATATATACTTCCCTCCTCCTGTCCAAAAGCCAGGAGCCCCGTACGTACCAGGAAGGACTCCGTGTACTCGCTCCGAAAGTCATCTGCTACCTTTTCTAAAGCAGCGGCCAGGGCTGGGACTTCTTCCTCCGGGCAGGGGAAGTAGCCGGTCAGGGGCAGATGGACCGAGTGCATTTCGGCAGCCCAGCATCCGTACTGGCTGCAGATTACCTGCCGGGCCCGGTGCAAACTGGCAGTAAAGCCGGGTTCAAGGATTAGCGATACTCCATACCTGATGGACAAAAGAACGCTCCCATCCAGGAATGCTTGAATTCTAGGGTTGGGTTTGTTGAGTGTCAACGAACCTTCGAAAGGATTCACAGACCCGCATTCCTGGGCCGGGAGAATATCTTTGTGTCCATTGTTAAATGTGTTATACTGGGGTCTACGCCGACAGGCCGAGGTGGTGGAATTGGTAGACACGCGGTCTTGAGGGGGCCGTGGGCGTAAGCTCGTGTGGGTTCAAGTCCCGCCCTCGGCACCAGACAAGCTGGGAGAGTGAGGCCGCTAATGCGTGTGGAACAGGAATGGTATAGGCCCATCGACTAGGCGACGTAGCCAAGTGGACTAAGGCGGAGGTCTGCAAAACCTCTATTCGGCGGTTCGAATCCGCCCGTCGCCTCCATCTTCTTTCAGCCCGTTTTGCCGGAACGTTTCCCTCAAGGTCGGTCGTAGCCTTCACTGTTTGGCCGGGGTGGCGGAATGGTAGACGCGGCGGACTTAAAATCCGCTATCTTAATCGATGTGTGGGTTCGAGTCCCTCCTCCGGCACCAAATATCTCCTTAACATCCACTGCAATACGCTTCAAAAGCCTCTATTCCAGATACAAAATCGCCACTTTTTTTCTTTATTCGTCCTGACGCCTCAGATAACTGTCTTTAGAGCAAAGTTACATCTAAAGGCACAATAATGAGGCCAATGGTACATGGCGAATATCAAGCACGCCCAGCTAACCGCAGGAAAGTTGGAAGCGATCACTGCTCCCGGCACGCATGCGGACGGGGAAGGGTTGACCTTGGGGGTGAGAGAGTCCGGGGCAAAATCGTGGGTATTGCGGGCCACTTTTAGCGGAAAACGCTAAAATATATGGGACCGACCCACAGCCTCACTTTGGCCCCCCTTACCGCACACCGCCTGCTGGTGAGTTCGGACTATGGTGGAATCAATCATCACGTACCGGTTGTCCGGATCATCCAGCAACACCTGAAAGACCTTCTTCCAGATACCCGCCTTGGCCCAGCGGGTGTATCGTTTGTGGACACTCTTCCACTTGCCGTGCTCTTCCGGCAGGTCTTTCCATTCCGCCCCGCTGCGAAGCACCCAGAGAACCCCATCCACAAACAGGCGGTTGTCCTTGGCCGTTACCCCCACCGAATCGGGCCGACCAGGCAGAAATCCTTCAATCTGTTTCCACTGACCATCGCTAATCTGCCGCCCATCCATCGTCTTACCCCTCCACCACACTGGCCTTCTTGCCCCTGTATCCCACTGATATAAACCTGTCTTCTCCCTACCTACAGCCGGCCCAATAATTCCCCTATTTGTCGATTAGCCCTAGAGTTTCCGGTTATTCACAGGACTCCGACACCCGGGGACTCCATTCCCTGACGGCTCGGCGTACTCAGGTAGTGGAAATGCTGGTGGCAGAGAAGAACCGCCTGGGCCGCGCCAGCCGGGCTGTGGCTCCTCGAATCCGGGCCCACATCCAATGGCTGGAGCTGGAGTTGGAGGACTTGGACCAAGGGCTGCAACAGACCCTGCGCCGCAGTCCGGTATGGCGGGAGCGGGACGACCTGCTACGCTCCGTTCCCGGTGTGGCGCGGCAACTCTCGGTGACGCTGCTTTCGGACCTGCCGGAACTGGGCACCCTGGGCCGTCGGCAGATAGCCGCCCTGGTGGGAGTAGCCGCGATGAACCGGGACAGTGGGACCAAGCGGGGCCGGAGAATGGTCTCCGGGGGCCGGGCCCGCATACGGGCCGTACTCTACATGGGGGCATTAGTGGCGACCCGGCACAACCCGGTGATCCACAGCTTCTACCAACGGCTGCTGGCTGCTGGCAAGCCCAGGAAGTTGGCGCTGACTGCCTGCATGCGCAAGCTCCTGACCATACTCAACAGCATGGGCAAAAGCGGCCAGCCCTGGAATCCTCACGCAATTACTTCTTGACATTCAAGACAGTTGCAGCACCACTACTCAAACCAGAAGCATGTTCCACGCCCCAACTTCAAGGTAAAAGACCCTGGCCACCTCCGGCGGGATCTCTTACGAAACTGGGTTGATCGGGGTATACTTGTCGACTTTGCCTAGATTTTCGTTAAGTTACACTACATCACACTAAAGTGATATTAAAGTTACACAAAAGGCAATATCGACATGGCAAAATAGTTAGCGCCACTATCCGCCAAAAGGAACATCAATGGATGGCCGTTGGCCGTCTATATACCGAAGCTCACAAGAGACACGCCGCCGGCAACACTGCCTTTGCTGCAACGGGAAAATGCCGCCGCAGGTGATGGGATGGAGTGATGAAGGCACCACGCTCAGTAACCGAACCGCTTTCCATTGCCAACTGGCCCCGGGTCTGTGCGCTGGCCCTAGCCGTCGTCCTGGCCATAGTTTTCATGATCGGCCTCTTCACCACCGCCATTTCCCGGGCCGACGGTCCCCCCGACCTGGGCGGGGCCTTCACCCTGCCCTTCAAGCTGGAGCAGGGACGGCCTCCCCCGGCCAGGGCTTCCTCCGTGCCGCGCCAGCCGGACTCGCTGACGACACCCACGCCTACGCCGACACCCGGCGGAACACCCGCGCCGGCGAAGCCCGACGCGCCGACCGGTGTCAACGCCTACCCCCTTTCGTACAGCCTCATCGAGGTTGAATGGGACGAACACAAGGGGAATGTGGACGGTTTTGAACTCCAGGTATCGCCGGATGGCAGCGATGGTTCCTGGCAACTGCTGGCCGGCAAGGCGCGGCTTAAGGACCCGGGGGGGCGGCTGTACAACTGGTACCAGCACCGCGGGCTGGGGGGCCACCAGGCCAGGCACTACCGGGTACGGGCGACAAACGGCAACGCCCGGAGTGAATGGAGTTCATCGGCCTCCGCCACCACCCTTTCTACCGGCAGGCCCAGGATGTCGGTGGCGGCCCTGGACGAGTTCAACCTGAAAATCTCATGGCAAATGCCCCGCGCCTTTGCCGAGGTAACCGGCTGGGAACTGGAGGTAACGACGGATGCGCCGGAGCCCACGACCGTCACCTACATTTTGCCCCTGGACAGGCCGGGTGGCTACCTTGTCCGGCAGCCCAGGCAGCAGAGCAACCGGCAATGGACCCGGCTGGCCACGCCGGCGGTGGGAGATCGAAGTTACACCCACAGCGGATTGCAGCCCAGCGACAAGAGGTACTATCGCATCCGGGCGGTGACCGACGAAGGCACGGCCTCATGGTCCGGTGGCGTTGACCACGGCACCACTCTTAAGACCACCCGTCCGGCGGCGCCCAGGCTTGTCGTAGAGGCCAACGGAGCAACGGAGGTAGTCCTGACCTGGACCGAGCCGGCCGACCGGGGCTACCCGATAACCGGGTACGAATGGCAGGAATCGGCGGACGGCAGGGAATGGACGGACCTTGGCTCCGGCTCGGCCGACCAGACCAAGGCAACCATCAATATAGGGGAGACCGGAGCATTCCGGTATTACCGGGTCCGCGCCCAGAATGTCCGGGGCTCCGGCGCCTGGTCGCATGCTGCCAGCCTCCCTCTCGGTGAGGGCACGGCCAGCAGGCCTGAGTCACTGAAAGCCACGGGTGTTGGAGATACATGGGTGGACCTGGAGTGGGGCCCGGCGATAGTAGGGGATTCGCCCATCACAGGCTACCACGTGCAGTGGAAGAAGGGTGGCTACGATGGAACGGGTTGGACCAATATCGGCGCCACCGGCCCATTGGAACTGACCCTGCGGGATACCGACCTGGAGCCCGGCGTGTGGCACTCCTACCGGGTGGCGGCCCGCGACCAGGAGGGACTGGGGCCGTGGACGTTTCAGCAGGTTTCCGTGAAGACGGTGGTTGCCCCTCCGTCGGCGCCCACGCTCACCGCCCAGGCCCAAGTACGCGACAGTGGCCCACACGCGCCTGCCGCGGGACGATACCAGGTCTGGATAAAACTGAGCTGGACCGAGCCCAGGGACGGGGGTTCACCTCCATTCTCATACGAGATAGAGAGGTCGCCCAACGGCGACGGTGACTGGAAGGAACTCTCCTTTGTGCGCACGGGAAAGGTCTCCACGGAAGACCACGGCGTGGGTTTCGGCTGGACCATGTACTACCGCGTCAAGGCGCGCAACAAGGCCGGCGGCGGGCCCTGGTCCAATGTGGCCAGCGCCACCACCAGGGCGGCGCCGCCATATTATTTGCCTTTCCTAAAACCTGAGGACATAGGTGAAGACCAAATCGAAATCGGCTGGAAGCCGCCGGATAACGACGGCGGCAGCCCGGTCACCGGCTATGAAATCCAGGCATCCACCGGGGGCTACAGCGATGATTCCAAATTTTCAACCGTGGCCAGGCCATCAGCCTCCGCCAGTACCTACATTCACCGGAATTTGAAGCCCGATACTCGGTATTGCTACCGCTACCGGGCGAAAAATTCGGTCGGCTGGAGCGATTGGCAGCGGGGCACCGCGGCGGGCAAAGACCATTGTTTCCATACAGACGCAATGGCGCCCGTGGCGCCGGCGACGCCCAGCATCACCGTTGCAGCCACCACCATCACCGTTGATGGCAGCGAAATTGAGGGGGTAAAGGTGTCGTGGACCCAGCCCGTCAAAAAGGGTGTTACGGTTATCGGTTTTTTCGTGTCCATTTCCCATGACGAAACCGATTGGCGCGCCGGCGGCAATGCTGGCGCCGACGACGGGAGCTTCACCATTTCCTACGCCGACCTTCGAAATGCCTATCCGGAGCTTGAGGAACTAACAAAGGTGTATTTCCGTGCTCAGGCATTGGCGTCAGGCGTGGACAGTGCCTGGTCCCCAACCGTAAGCATCGCCATACCCGATGAATGACGATGGGATTTCTGAGCAAGTCCCCTCTCCCGCTGCTGACAGGGGCATGTATTTGGGTAGTTCAGGTACGTTTGCGGCTTCATTAGCCCCTTCCCCCTTGATGGGGGAAGGTTGGGATGGGGGTGAATGTAAAACCGGTATGGAAGAGATCACCCCCACCCTAACCCTCCCCCATCAAGGGGGAGGGGATACCTGCATACCCATGTCAGGTCTCCCCCTGGGAGAGGGTTAGGGTGAGGGCGTCAGGGTGAAGGGAAAGAATGGCCGGAGGCAAATCTTGAAGAGCAGAGACGCAGAAACTGAAGGACAGTCGCAGTACCGCTGGTCGCGGGTTTATGCGCCGGCTTCCCTGTTTTCGGCGGTGGTGCTGGCGGCGGTTCTTGCCATCGTCCTCGCGACAGCTATCTTCACGACGGCCATTTCCCGGGCCGACGGGCCCCCGGATTTGGGCGATGCCTTCACCCTGCCCTTCAAGCTGGAGCAGGGACGGCCGGCCCCGGCCAGGGCTTCCTCCGGGCCGAGGCAGGTCCAGACACCCGCTGCACCTACTCCTGCCCTAACTCCTGCCCCAACTCCAGGGGCGACACCGGGGGCGACACCGGGGGTAACACCAGGGCCTACCCCGTCGCCTGCGGCGGAACTTGCGGCGGAACCTACGCCCCGGCCAACGCCGGTGCCCGGTGCGCTGCACGTGGCGGTTTCCGCCAGCCCTTCCAGTCCTGCGGTGAACCAGGCCACACAGCTGAGCGCGGTCATCTCCAACCCGCCCGAGGGTGAGAGCCCCTCCTACAGCTGGGAGGTCGAAACCGGCGGCGCATGGAGTTCCTTCGGGAGGCAGGCCACCTGGTCCTTCATGGCGGACAGGTTGGAGTCCTGGACCTTCCGGCTCACGGTCTCCTACGGCAACGGCGACTCGGCCACGTCGGACCCCCTGACCGTGACGTGGGTCAACCCCAACAACCGGGCCCCGGTGGTGGACACCGAGGCCGAGAACTACGCCTGGTTCGTCGGAGACATCAACGCGGCCCCGGGGGTACTGGTCAGCAAGCCCCTCTACCAGGTCTTCTCCGACCCGGACGGCGACAAGCTGACCTACGCCGTGTCCATCACCAGCGGCAACGGTCACCTGGTCAAGGAGCTCGACCTGAGACTGCCCGACGACCCCAACCGGCCGAAGATCACGTCGGTGGGCATCTTCCCGCGCTTGTTCCTGATAGCCGGGGACGACGCCGAATGGAAGGCGCTCAGCCCGCCCATCGCGGACCCGGAGCCCGTCACGGTCAGGGTGACCGCCACGGACCTCGGCGGCCTGTCGGTCTCCCTGGAAAGCGACTACCTCGTCCACTGGGACAGCTACCCGGAGGTGGTGAGCGCCAAGGCCAGCGGCAAGGCCATCAAAGTGACCTTCGACGTAGCGGTGGAGGATGACCCCGCGCCCACCGCCGGCCAGTTCACGGTGAACGTGGCCAACACGGACGGGACGACCGGGACCATCGCGGTCAACAGCGTATCGGTGAAGGAGAAGGTGGTAACCTTGGCGCTGGCCTCGGCGCCGCAGCCGGGGCAGACCGTGACCCTGGACTACGCCAACGACTACGACACGCCGCTGAAGCGGGCCATCGGCGGCAGCCCCTCACTCGGCTTCACCGGGCTGGCTGTTGATTTGGCGTTGTTGAACCCTCCTGGAGCGCCGGAGAACTTTGCGGTGAGCGTCCAGCGGGGCCAACTGGCCTTGTTGGCGACAGGGGATGCGGTAGAGGGCGCGACGTCGTACAAGCTGCGCTGGCGGCAGGTCGGCGGCGAATTTGAGGCAGCCAACGCCACCACTGTCTCGGACACCACTACCACCATCACCGTGTCGGGCTACGGGGAGTGGGAGGTGCGGCTGCAGGGCTGCAACGACAACGGTTGCAGTCCGGAGGCTGGAGATTCGGAGGATGAGGTGCCGGTGCTCCGGTTGAGCCTGGAGCCGGCCCCGGAAGCCGGAGGTCAATCACGGGCCCGGAGCGTCACCCCAACCCGCAACCCTGCGGCAGACGGGAACTCATACACGGCCGGCTGGGGACCGGCCGGGGCGCAGTCCCAACCGGATGCTTCCCGGCAAACCCGCGGCCTCGATGGTCCGTCGGACGCGGTCGGCTCGAGGTCAGCCGACACGACCGACACCACGCCGCCCAGGCTGGTGAGGGGCGAGATTGACGGCGACACCATGACCTTCTACTTCAACGAGGCGCTGGACGAGAATGCGACGGGGTCCCGGTTCCGGGTGACCCTGTACTTCAGGAATGGTTGGACCAACTTCACCGCCCATCCGAGCAGGGTGGAGGTTAGCGGGAACCAGGTGACGGTGCACGGCCTGTCCCAAAGAGGGTGGCCGGGATACGAGCGGGCGCTGGTGGGACGGAGTGTGCAGGCTTATTACTACAAGGATGACCGCGTCGTTCCGGCTGGGCAGCGGTTGCGGGACCTGGCCGGCAACGAGGTATTGACGCGCCATAGCAGTCCCGGCGGTTACTTTCCGGCGACGCGCACCATCTGGTTGCGGAACCTCACGGCGCTACCGACGCTCCAGAGCGCGACAGCGCACCTGGACCGGTTGACCCTGACCTTCGACGAGACACTGGACGGGAACTCGGTGCCGGCGGCCGGCGCGTTCACGGTTTCGGTGAATCGCAGCACGGTGAGCCTGGCCAGCGTCGACCCCGTGGCCGTGTCCGGAGACACCGTCACCTTGGTCCTGGCTTCGCCGGTGGAGTCAACCGACGCGGTGACGGTGAGCTACGCCAAACCGTCGGAACGCCCGCTGCGGGACCCGGACGGCGCGGTGGAGAGCTTCTCCTCCGCAACGAACCTGGTCGGGGTGACGCCCACGGTGTCCGCGGTGAAGTTGTCGTCAGATGCGGGCGCCGACCGGACCTACACCATCGGCGAAACCATCCGGGTGACGCTGACCTTTGGCGCTGCGGTGGACGTGGACACCACCGGCGGCAGGCCGCGCCTCAAGATCAAGCTGGATCCGGCCCACGGGGAGCGGTTAGCGGACTACACCGAGGGCAGCGGCACGAGCCAGCTGGTGTTCGCCTACACGGTGGCGGAGCCGGATCGTTCCACCCGGGGCGTCGCCGTGCTGGGCAACACGCTGGAGCTCAACGGCGGCGCGATTCGCTCCATATCTACGCAGAGGGATGTGCCCCTGGGTCACGCGGGACAGGACCACGACCCGGACCACACCGTGGACTGGCAGCAAAGGGAGATCGGGGCTCCCTGGGTAACCGGTGTGGCCATTACTTCGGACCCTGGCGCTGACCACATATACGGACTTGATGAGACCGTCCAGGTGACGGCGACTTTCAACGAGGCTGTAAACGTCACCGGCGCGCCCCGGCTGAAAATCAAGATGGCCCCGACCTACAGGGAGAGGCTGGCGAACTACGACAGCGGTAGCGGCACGACCGAGCTGGTATTCTCCTACCCGGTGGTGGCGGGGAACCTTTCCTATCGTGGCGTAGCCGTGCTCGGGGGTACGCTGGAACTGAACGGCGGCACAATCCGCTCCACGGCGGCGACCCCGGTGAACGCTTACCTTTGGCACAGCGGGTTGGGCCACAACCCGGAACACCGGGTTGATGGCGCTGGGCCTTCCCTTGTAGGCGTGTCCGTGAACGGAACGAAGGTCTCGGTGTCATACAACGAATCGCTGGATGCCGATTCGCTCCCTCCAGCCAGTGCCTTTACGGTGAAACGGACCCCGCAGGGAGGCAGCGAGGAAACGGTTGGCCTGAGCGGGTCGCCCGCCATCGCCGGCGGCGCGGTCCTCCTGACCTTGGCCAGCGCGGTGGCGGCGACCGATACGGCCGTGAAGGTGAGCTATACCAGGCCCACCGCGGCCGGCGTCAGCAAGTTGAAGGACGCCTTCGGCAACGAAGCGACCAGCTTCACCGATCGGGCAGCCGACGCCACCGACACCACTCCGCCCAGGCCGGTGCGAGGAGAGATTGACGGTGGCAAAGTAACCATCTACTTCAGCGAACCGCTGGACGATGCCTACGAGAGTTATGGGCCTCCCGCTGTGAATGAGAACCACTTCCGTGTGTATTTGAGGTTCGGAAGATTCCCGGGCATTCCGCCGAAGTACATCCAATGCGAGACAATCCCCTTCACTATCAGTTTTCGCGCGACACCGCAGGAGGTGACTATTGACGGCAACCGGGTGGAGCTGATCGAAATTGGGCATGGACATGGGAACAGAAGGCTTCGAGCCAGCGTGGGCTTGGAAACACCTTATGTCTTTTTCTCGGTATATTCGGACTCCCATGCCAAGACCCTCCGTGACCTTGCCGGCAACGCGGCTAGCGAGGCCGAAGTAACTTTGGACAATGTAACCCATCTGCCCTCGCCGGAGCGCGCCACGGTGGATGGGGCCCGCTTGACCCTGACCTTCAGCGCCCCAATGGACGGGGGCAGGGTTCCGGCGGCAGACGCCTTCACGGTGAAGGTGAACGGCAGCGAAGTCAGCCTGGCCGGTTCCAATCCCGTGTCCGTATTGGGCCGCGAGGTTACGCTGACCCTGGCTGCGGCGGTGGCGTCAGGAGATGCCGTTACGGTGAACTACGAGATACCGGAGAGCAATTTCCTGCAGAACGTGATCTGCGAGTACGCGCCCAGCTTCAACGATCAGGACGTGACCAATAACACGCCCCCCTGGGAGGCCACGCTGACGGCGGGGCCTTCGGGCCAGAGTGGGAACGGTTGCCGGACCGGTTCTGACACGCTGTGCAGCAGCGCGCTTTCGGCAGCCTCCTTCACGGTGGGAACCACAACTTATCAGGTCAATATTCTCGCCGCCGGCGTAGATTCAGGCACGTCACTGGGCTTCGTGGAACTGGAGCTGGACCAGGAGATTCCCACGACCTGGACGCTGCATGTGGGCTCCAATGATGGGCTCGCCGTCTCGTCCGCGACCCGTTCCAACGGCAACAAGAACGCGCGCTGGCACCCCGTCAACTGGGGCATTGGAAATGGCGACGTGCTCACGGTGAGCCTGAAGGAGCAATAGGGGTCCCGCCGATTTCCAGAGAAGCGGTGGACCAGGAAACAATCTCAATAGTCCCCTCTCCCAGCGGGAGAGGGTTAGGGTGAAGGCGAGAATGGCAGGAGGCAAATCTTGAAAATCAGAGACGCAGGAATTGAAGGACAGTCGCCGTCGCGATGGTATCGGGCCTACGGGCCTGCCGCCCTGTTTTCGGCGGTGGTCCTGGCCGTCGTCTTCGCCATCGTCCTGACGACGGCCCTGTTCACCACGGCCATTTCCCGGGCCGACGGGCCCCCGGATTTGGGCGATGCCTTCACCCTGCCCTTCAAGCTGGAGCAGGGACGGCCGGCCCCGGCCAGGGCTTCCTCCGTGCCGAGGCAGGCGCAGACCCCTACTCCGCCAACCCCTGCCGCAACCCCGGGGCCGACACCGGAGCCGGTGGCCCCGTCCACGCCGCCCAACGTCAGGGCATACCCCCTTTCGTACAGCGCCATCGAAATCGAGTGGGGCAAGCCCGAGGGAGCGGTGGACGGGTTCGAGGTCCAGGTATCGGCGGACGGCGGCAAGACCTGGCAACCGCTGGCCGGCAAGGCGCGCCTGACGGACCCGGCGGGGCGGCTGTACACCTGGTACCAGCACCACGGGCTGCCAGGAAACCGGACCAGGCACTACCAGGTACGGGCGGGCAACGGCGACGCCTGGAGCGACTGGAGCTCTGCGGTATCCGCCACCACCTATTCCACCGACGCGCCAAACCTGTCGGTGGAACCCCGGGGCAGGTACTCGCTGGAAATCACGTGGGGGTTGCCCAGCGCTGCCGGCGCCATAACGGGTTGGACGCTGGAGGTATCGGAGGACGCGCCCGCGCCGGGAACCGTCACCTTCTACCTGCCCATAGGCGGCCCGTCGGGGGCCTACCGGGTCCGACAGCCCTCTTACGACAGCAAACAAAGCTGGGCCCCGTTGGCCACGCTGGCAGCGGAAGACCGCAGCTACACCCACAGCGGGCTGCAGCCGGGGGACACCAGGTACTACCGCCTCCGGGCCATTACCGACGTGGGCACGCCTCCGTGGTCCGGTGGCGCAGACCACGCCACTACCCGCCTGGGCGGCCTTCCCGCCGCGCCCGTCCTTACCGCCTGGGCCAACGGGCAAACGGAGATAGTCCTGTCCTGGACCAAGCCCGCCGACGGGGGCTTCAAGATAATCAGCTATGACTATCAGGAGTCGCCTGATGGACAGCACTGGATAATAGACCGTCACACTGTCCGCTCCGTTTCCAAAGGTTCCAACGATACTGTCACTACCTACACCGTCCGCTCCATTTCCAGTGATGCCGACGATACCATGCAGACCTTCGAAGGAGTAGGCGGACCCGGAACCACCCGGTATTACCGGGTGCGCGCCAGGACCGTCAGCGGCCCCGGCCCCTGGTCCAATCCCGCCAGCGCGACCACCGAAAACGGCGGGTCCGGCAAGCCGAGCGGACTGAAAGGGACGGTGGGGACCACCTGGGCGGAACTGTCCTGGAACGCCGCGCCGGAGGGCGAACCGCCCATTACCGGCTACCAGGTGCAGCGGGTTGAAGAAGAGGGATCCGGCTTCCACATCCCCTGGAAGAATGCGGGCACAACCGGCGCGGGGACTTTGACCTTCCGGGACACCGGGCTGAAACCTGACGCTACTTACGTTTACCGGATAGCGGCCCGTTACCGCACGGGACTGGGGCCGTGGTCGACCCAGGGGCCAGCGCCTGAACATTTCCTGGCGGATACGAAACCTCTCCCGCCGGCCGCTCCCAAGCTCACTGCCCAGGCCAAGACCCTCGACGGCGGCCCAGCCAAAAATCTTAACCCATTTCAGCAGTTTATTGACGTGGCCTGGACCAAACCCTCAACCGTTTACAACCTGCCTTATAGGATCGACTACTATCTCGATCGGTCGGCCAATGGAAGAGATGGCTGGGAAGACAAAACGTACTACGGAACCAATAACGAATACAGAGACTACGATGTAGATCCCGGCGAGACGTGGTACTACCGCGTCCGCGCCGAAATAGCTCGTGCTGAACTTGGTCCATGGTCCGCGGTGGCCAGCGCCACCGTAAGGGCGGCACTGCCCTCGTCACTGCCCTACCTGACCTCTGCTGCCGCAGTGGAAGACCGCATCGAAATCAGATGGAAGCCGCCAACATACGACGGCGGCAGCCCGCTCACCGGCTATGAAATCCAGGTTTCCACCGAGGGCTACCGCGACAAATCGAAGTATAAGACCGTGGCGACGCCATCGGCCTCCGCCACGACCTACAGCCATACGGGGCTGGAGCCGGATTCCGAGTATTGCTACCGCTACCGGGCGAAAAACTCGGAAGGCTGGAGCGAATGGCAAGACGGCAGTTTCCACCGCCAGTGTTTCCATACGGGGCCGGTATTGCCCGCGACGCCCAGCATGACCGTCGCGGCCAGCGGAACGACGGGGGTCAAGGTGTCCTGGACCCAGGCCAGCAAGCCGGGCGTAACGGTAACCGATTTCAGCGTCGGAGTGTCTCATAACGGCGTGTCATGGGTCGTCGTCGCCAACCCGGCCGCCGAGGACAGGAGCCTCACCATCTCCTACGCCGACATTCGAATTTCTTTCCCTACGATTGAGGAACTGGCAAAGGTATATATCCATGTTCGGGCACGGTCTGCGAATGGGGACAGTCCTCGGTCCCAGCTCCGCAGCATCGCCATACCGGAAGAATGATGAATGAACCTAGAGACAAGTCCCCTCTCCCCTGGCGGGAGAGGGTTGGGTGAGGGCGAGGAATCGCAGGAGGCAAATCTTGAGTAGCAGAGACGCAAAAACTGAACGACAATCGCCGTCCCGTTGGTCCCGGGCCTTTGCCCCGGCGGCCCTGGTATCGGCGTCGGTCCTTGCTGTTTTCCTCACCGCGATTCTCTTTACCACCGCCGTTTCCCGGGCCGACGGGCCCCCGGATTTGGGCGGGGCCTTCACCCTGCCCTTCAAGCTGGAGCAGGGCAGGCCGGCGCCGGTCAGGGCGTCCTCGGTGCCGAGGCAGGCGCAGACCCCTACTCCGCCGACTCCTGCCGCAACCCCGGGGCCGACACCGGAGCCAGTGGCCCCGTCCACGCCGCCCAACGTCAACGCCTACCCCATCGCGTACAACATCATCGAAATCGAATGGGGCAAGCCGGAGGGAGAGGTGGACGGCTTTGAGGTACAGGTATCGGCGGATGACGGCAAAACCTGGCGTCTGCTGGCCGGCAAGTCCAGCCTGACGGACCCGGCGGGGCGGCTGTACACCTGGACCCAGCAGAGCGGGCTGAAAGTGAACCAGACCAGGCATTACCAGGTACGGGCGGGCAACGGCGACGCCTGGAGCGAGTGGAGTTCGTCGGTATCCGCCACCACCTATTCCACCTCCGAACCCAGCCTGACGGTGCAAGCTCTCGGCAAGAACGACCTGAAAATCTCGTGGGGAATGCCCAGCCATCACGCCACGGTTACGGGCTGGCGCCTCGAGGTCTCCAAGGATGCGCCGGCGCAGCAGTTCGTCAGCTTCCTCTTGCCATTGGGTAAACCGGGTGGCTACCTGGCCCGACAGCCGGCGTATGACAGCAAGCAAAGCTGGACCCAGTTGGCCACGCTGGCGGCGGCAGACCGCAGCTACACCCACAGCGGGCTGGCGCCTGGGGATACCAGGTACTATCGCCTCCGGCCGGTGACTGACGTTGGCTCGACCTCATGGTCCCAGGGCACGGACCACGCCACTACCCTTACAACCTCCCTTCCCGCAGCGCCCACCCTTACCGTCCAGGCCAAGGGAAAAACGGAAATAGTCCTGACCTGGACCCAGCCCGCCGACCGGGGCTTTCCGATAACCGGGTACGAATGGCAGGAATCGGCGGACGGCAGTGACTGGACGGACCTTGGCTCCGGCTCGGCAGAGCAAACCAGTGCAACCATCGACATAAGAGAGCGCGGACTGGCCCGGCATTACCGGGTACGAGCCCGGAATGCCGAGGGCCTGGGCCCCTGGTCTCCGTCCGCCAGCGCCACTCCCGAAAGAGTCAAGCCCGGCGACCCGGAGTGGCCCAGAGAGGTGGACGCCGGGACTACCTGGGTGGAGGTGGCCTGGGATGCAGCAAAGAAGGGCGATTTGCCCATTACGGGCTACCAGGTACAGAGCGCCAAAGAAAACAACTCCGGCGAAAGGATGGGATGGAAGGATGTGGGCAGCACCGGCCCTTCGACCCTGACCTTCAGGCATACCGGGCTGCAGCCAGGCACTTTCTATTTCTATCGGGTGGCGGCCCGTGACCGTGAGGGGCTGGGCCCGTGGTCGTGGGCGCCATATGGTATCAGAGCGCGGACGGTAGGCGTGCCGCCAGCCGCGCCCAAAATTACCGCCAAGGCCGGGGAGCGCGACAATGGCGCCCACTGGTCTCCCGCTTACCGATACACGGTCTGGATTGAGCTGGACTGGGACGAACCCGAAAGGCGCAATGGTGGCATTCGCGATTTTTTCTACAAGGTGCAGTGGTCCCCGGACGGCAAGAACTGGCGCGATGAAGACCCGTTATATCCCGTGGGGAATGCTCGCGGCCAGGACCAGGAAGTGGGCTACGGCGAGACGCGGTACTACCGCGTGAAGGCCAATAACAGACGTAACGGCGCCGACCCTAGTCCGTGGTCCAATGTGGCCAGCGCCACCACCAGGGTGGTGGTGCCCTCCAGTCCAGGCATAAGCTTTGGCAGTACCAGTGAGAACACCATCGAAGTCGGATGGTATCCGCCTGATTCCGATGGCGGCAGAGACATCGCCAGCTACGAAATTCAGGTTTCGGAGGATGGCCACCATGAGACTGCCAGTTGGTCAAAGTTGGTCAGTCCGTCCGCCGGGTCCGAGCGTGTTTACGTTCACAGCGGACTGCAGCCGGCTACCAAATACTGCTACCGCATCCGGGCCAAGAACTCGGTCGGCTGGAGCGATTGGAACCATGGCTTCAACTTTTGCGCCAGGACAACTGAATGAGCGCCGGCGGCTGAACAAGTCCCCTCTCCCCCGGGGAGAGTGTCAGGGTGAGGGCGAGGAATGGCAGGAGGCAAATCTTGAGTAGCAGAGACGCAAAAACTGAACGACAATCGCCGTCCCGTTGGTCCCGGGCCTTTGCCCCGGCCGCCCTGGTCCTGGCGACGGTCCTCGCCATCGTCCTCGCGACGGCTCTTTTCACTACCGCCGTATCCCGGGCCGACGGTCCTCCCAACTTGAGCGGGGCCTTCACGCTGCCCTTCAAGCTGGAGCAGGGACGGCCCGCCCCGGCCAGGGCTTCCTCCGTGCCGAGGCAGGTAACGCCACCCCCTGCGGAGACCCTTGGTGCAACCCCCGTGCCGGCGAAACCCGACGCCCCGACCAACGTCAACGCCTACCCCATCGCGTACAGCGTTATCGAAATCGAATGGAGCAGGCCGTCGGGAGAGGTGGACGGATTCGAGGTGGAGGTATCGCCGGATGGCAGCGATGATTCCTGGAGCCTGCTGGCCGGCAAGTCCAGCCTGACGGACCCGGCGGGGCGGCTGTACACCTGGACCCAGCAGTACGGGTTGCAAGTGTACCAGACCAGGTATTACCGGGTACGGGCGAGCAACGGCGAAGACAACTGGGGCGAGTGGAGCGAAACGACCGATAAATCCTTCGCCACCACCTATTCCACCTCGGGCCCCAGCCTGACGGTGGAAGCCCTCGGCAAGAACGACCTGAAAATCTCCTGGGAAGGGCCCAGCGCTGCCCGCCCGATAGAGGGCTGGAGGCTTGAGGTGACGGCGGATGCGCCGCCGCGGGAAACCGTAAGCGTCGAAATACCCATAGGCAGCCCCGGGCCCTACCTGGTCCGGCCGCCCCGGACGCAGAACACCCAGCGATGGGCCCTGCTGGAGGAACTGGCGGCGGGGGAACGCAGCTTCACCCACAGCGGTCTGAACGCGGGGGACACCAGGTACTACCGCGTCCAGGCCAAAACCGACGTGGGCACACCTGCGTGGTCCGTGGTATCCCACGCCAGAACGAACCTGGGCGCCCTGCCCGCCGCCCCTGTCCTTACCGGCCGGGCCAACGGAGCCACCGAGATAGTCCTGGCCTGGACCAAGCCCGACGACCGGGGTTTCCCCATAACCACCTACCTGATCGAGCATTCGCCGGATGGCCGGTCCTGGAGCCACCTGGACTATGGTGGCGACGAGCTGAAGGCGTACATCTTCATAGATGAGCCCGGAACGACCCGGCATTACCGGATTCGCTCCAGGAGCGTCAGCGGCGACGGCCCCTGGTCCCGGGCCGTGAGGGTCACCACCGAGAACGGCGGGGCCGGAGCGCCGACGGGACTAAGGGTGGTGGATTCCGGGGATACGTGGGTTGAAATCGCCTGGGACCGCGCGCAAAAGGGTAGTTCGGAGATAACGGGCTACCAGGTGCAGCGGGCGGCAGAGGGAAACATACATCACTATACCAATGTGGGCAGGACCGGAAGGTCTCCCTTGACCCTCCGGGACACCGGGCTGAAACCTGCCACGCATTATCAATACCGGGTGGCGGCCCGGGACAGCGGAGGCCTGGGGCCATGGGGAACGGAATTTTCTTTGGTGAGGACTGAACTCCCCCTGCCGCCCGCACTCAGGCTGACCGCCCGGGCCAAAGAGCGGGACACGGGCGCGCACAGGAGCGCTGATTCCCGGTATCGGGTCTGGATCGAATTGACCTGGCCTGAGCCCAAGGTCGTCAGTGATGTGCCCGGCGTGGCCATTTCCCATTACCTGTTGGAGCGGTCGCCCAATGGCGAAACCGGCTGGAAAGCAGGTTTTGACGGTCCGTCATATCGCCCAACCGATCTGGATGACTCGTTGGGCTACGCGCAAGACCTGGATGTGGGCTACGGCGAGACGTGGTACTACCGTATCCGGGGCCACAACAATGCCGGCCATGGACCATGGTCCAACAAAGCCAGCGCCACCACCAGGGCGGTGCCGCCATCGGTATTGAATTTCTTGCGCGCTGACGCTGAAGAGGAGAGCCACATCGAAATCAGCTGGATGCCCCCGGATCGCGACGGCGGCAGTGATGTCACCGGCTACCAGATCCAGGCATCCACCAAGGGCCACGGCAGTGGGGCCAATTACTCAACCGTGGCCACGCTACCGGCGTCCCCCAGGACCTATACCCACAAGGGACTGAAGCCGGAAACCCGGTATTGCTACCGCTACCGGGCCAGGAACTCGGCCGGCTGGAGCGACTGGCAGTGGGGCCCCGGGGCGGGCAAAGACCATTGTTTCCGTACAACCCCGGCTCTGCCCGCAACGCCGAGCATCTCTGTTAAAGCCACCACCTTCACCGTTGATGGCAGCGATATTAGAGGGGTCAAGGTGTCGTGGACTCAGCCCGCCAAAAAGGGTGTTACGGTAACCGGTTTCGAGGTGTCGCTTTCCCATGACGGCCTTACCTGGATTGACGGCGCCACGCCAGCCGCCGCCGACAGGAGTTTCACTATCTCCTACCTCGATGTTCGAGTTGCTTTCTTGAGGATTGAGAACCTGACAAAAGCATATTTCCGTGTAGGGGCCCTTTCGGCCAACGGGCCAGGTGACTGGTCCCAGAAGCGCAGCATCACCATACCCAAGATTGATGAATGAACCTAACAACAGGTCCCCTCTCCCAGGGGGAGAGGGTCAGGGTGAGGGCGTCAGGGTGAGGGCGAGGAATGGCAGGAGGCAAATCTTGAAAATCAGAGACGCAAAAGCTGAACAACAATCGCCATCCCGATGGTCTCGGGCCTATGCCCCGGCGGCCCTGGTTTCGGCGGTGGTCCTGGCGGCGGTCCTTGCTATCGTCCTAGCAACGGCTCTCTTCACCACGACCATTTCCCGAGCCGACGGTCCTCCCAACTTGGCCGGGGCCTTCACGCTGCCCTTCAAGCTGGAGCAGGGCCGGCCTGCCCCGGTCAGGGCTTCCTCGGTGCCGCGCCAGCCGGACTCTCTGACGACGCCCACGCCGACACCGGAGCCGGTGGCGCCCTCCACGCCGGGTGGTCTCGATGCTTACCCCATCGCTCACAGCACCATCGAAATCGAATGGGACGCGCCGGGCGAATCAGAGGAAGTGGACGGCTTCGAACTAGAGGTATCGGTGGATGGCGTCAGCAACTGGCAGCCGCTGGCCGGCAAGGCGCGGCTGACGGACCCGGCGGGACGGCTGTACACCTGGTACCAGCACCACGGGCTGCCAGGGAACCAGGCCAGGCACTACCGGGTACAGGCGGGCAACCGCGGCGCCTGGAGCGACTGGAGCGCGTCCGTGTCCGCCACCACGCATTCGACCTCTTCACCGGACCTGTCGGTGGAAGTCCTCGGCAAGGATTCCCTGAAAATCACCTGGAAAAAGCCCAGGGCGTCCGCCGCCATAACCGGCTGGACGCTGGAGGTAAGGGAGGACGCGCCTCCGAAGGAGGTCGTCAGTTTCCCCCTGCCCCTGGGCAACCCCGGCGGTTACCTGGTCCGTAATCCCCGGCCCCAGGACGACGGGAAGTGGAAAACGGTGCCCGCCACCCTGGCGGCGGAAGACCGCAGCTACACCCACAGCGGGCTGGAGCCGGGGGATACCAGGTACTACCGCATCCGGGCCAATACTGCGGGCACAACCCCGTGGTCGGGGGTTGCCCACGGCGCTACCCACCTGGGCGGCATCCCCCGCGCGCCCGTCCTTACCGTCAAGTCCAATGGGCAAAAGGAGTTCGTCCTGTCCTGGACCAGGCCCGCCGACGGGGGCTTCGAGATAACCGACTACGAATACCAGGACTCCTGGGATGGCCAGGACTGGAAAGCTTACCCCAACGGATACATTTCCCATGGCGCGGACGAGACTATTCGGACCCTTTACGTGGATAGGCCCGGAATGACCCGCTATTACCGGGTCCGCGCCAGAAGCGCCAGCGGCCACGGCCCCTGGTCCAACGCTGCCGGCGCGACTACCGAATACGGCGGGGCGGGCATGCCGAGGCGCGCCAACGTGACGGCGGGGACTACCTGGGTGGAATTTACCTGGACCGAACCTAAGGCGGGCGAATCACCCATCACCGGCTACCAGGTGCAGCGGGCTGAAGATGTCACCCCCAAATATTGGCTTTGGAAAGATGTCGGCGCAACCGACGCAACGACTTTTACCTTCCGGGACACCGGGCTGAAGCCCGGCACCGGGTACTCCTACCGCGTGGCGGCCCGGGACCAGGATGGACTGGGACCGTGGTCCTTTGACCTGTTAGCGTCGGAGCGTTTCCAGGCGGAGACGAAACTTCCCCCGGCGGACGCGCCCAAGCTCACCGCCCAAGCTGAGACCCTGGACGGCGGCCCAGGCCAGAACGACAACCCATTTCACCAGTGGATCAACCTGACCTGGACCAAACCCACCACCGTTTACAGCGTCCCTGTTCAGTTCTTCTACGAGATAGAGCGGTCCGCCAACGGAGAGGATGGCTGGGATGAAGTGGTGTATATCGGAAGCGACAACTCTGACAGAGATCACAATGTTAAACCCGGCGAGACTTGGTACTACCGCATTCGCGCCAAAGTACCTCTTGAAGAATATGGTCCGTGGTCCAATGTGGTCAGCGCCACCACCAGGGCGGCGCTGCCCGAGAATCTGCCTTACATGACCGCCGGGCCCATAGGGGAACGCAGTATCGAAATCCGTTGGAAGCCCCCGACAACCGACGGCGGCAGTAAGGTCACCGGCTACCAGATCCAGTTTTCCACCGAGGGCCACAGTGACGAATCCAAGTTCAATGACCTGACCAGTCCATCGGCCTCCGCCAGGACCTACACTCACCGGGGGCTACAGCCGGATACCGAGTATTGCTACGGCTACCGGGCGAAAAACTCGGTTGGCTGGAGCGAGTGGAAATCGGGTTATCACCAACAGTGTTTCCGTACGCTCCCGCAATCGTCCGAAGAATGAAGAATGAAGAATGAAGGATGAACCCCCAAACAACTCCCCTCTCCCCCTGGGAGAGGGTCAGGGTGAGGGCGAGGAATGGCAGGAGGCAAATCTTGAGAAGCAGAGACGCAGAAACTGAACGACAATCGCCGTCCCGATGGTCTCGGGCCTATGCCCCGGCCGCCCTGGTTTCGGTAGCGGTGCTGGTGGCGGTCCTGGCCGTCGTCCTCGCGACGGCTCTTTTCACTACCGCCGTATCCCGGGCCGACGGTCCTCCCAACTTGAGTGGTGGCTTCAACTTGCCCTTCAAGCTGGAGCAGGGACGGCCACCCCCGGCCAGGGCTTCCTCCGTGCCGAGGCAACCGGACTCTCTGATGACGCCCACGCCGGAGCCCACGGATATACCCACGCTGGAAAGCAATGTGGCTCCGTCTGCGCTCGACGGTCTCAACGCCTTCCCCATCGCCTACAGCGTCATCGAAATCCGATGGGGCCAGCCCGGGGAGAACGTGGACGGTTTCGAGGTCCATGTATCGCCGGATGGCACCGAAAATTCCTGGCGCCGGCTGGCCGGCAAAGCGCACCTGACCTACTCGTCGGGACGGCTGTACACCTGGACCCAGGAGTACGGGCTGCAGAGGAACCAGACCAGGTATTACCGGCTGCGGGCGAGCATCGGCGGCGTCTGGGGCGCCTGGAGCGATGCCGTATCCACCGCCACCTATTCAACCTCGGAACCGGACTTGTGGGTGGATGCCCAGGGCATGAATGCCCTGAAAATCACCTGGCAAGAGCCCAACGTTTCCGGCACGATTACGGGTTGGACCCTGCAGGTAAGGGAGGACGCCCCCCCGCGACGGGGCGACGAGGGCTGGTCCCCGTTGTCCTCCACGCTGGCGGCGGAAGACCGCAGCTACGTCCACAGCGGGTTGGAGCCCGGGGACACCAGGTACTACCGCATTCGGGCCAATACCGGCGTGGGCACGGCCCAATGGTCCGTAGGCCCGGACCATGCCACCACCCTTACCGACGTCATTCCCGCCGCGCCCGTCCTTACCGTCCGTGCCACCGGAGCCTTGGAGATTGAACTGTCCTGGACCAAGCCTGACGGCCGGGGCTCCCCGATAACCGGGTACGAATGGCAGGAGTCGCCGGACGGGATAGCCTGGGGCCGCTCCTGGCCTGCCTTTGCCGCAGACCCAGGCGCCCAGGACAATGTTGACCGCCCTGGAACGACCCGGTACTACCGGGTGCGCGCCAAGACGGTCAAGGGCCTTGGCCCTTGGTCCAGGACCGTAAAAGTCACTACGGAAAACGGCGGGGCCGGCGAACCGAGGAACCTGGAAGTGGAGGACGTCGGAGACACCTGGGTCCTCCTGAAATGGCGGGCCCCCGAGCAAACGGGCGCGGGCATTACCGGCTACCAGGTGCAGCGGAAGGACCCCTCCTCAATAAAAGAAGTTTGGAAGAAAGTCGGCGCCACGGACGCTTCGACACTGACCTTCAAGGACACCGGACTGATATCTGCCCAGGGTTATCAGCACCGGGTGGCAGCCCGGGACAGCGGTGGGTTGGGGCCGTGGACGTTACCCTATTCCGACGCTATTACCAAACCCAGCCTGCCGGCCGCGCCCAAACTCACCGCCCGGGCCGAAACGCTCGATGGCGGCCCAGGCCGGAACAATAACCCATATCACCAGTGGGTCGCCCTGACCTGGACCGAACCCACAACCGTTTACGGGATTCCTCAAGAGATCGACTACGAGGTAGAGCGGTCGGCTGACGGAAAAAAGGGCTGGGAATATGTGGAGTACGTCGACATTTCAACTAGATACAAAGACCACGACGTGAAGCCCGGCGCGACGTGGTACTACCGCATCCGCGCCACAATCGACCCGTTGGATTACGGGTATGGTCCATGGTCCAACGTGGTCAGCGCCACCGCCAGGGCGGCCCTGCCCGAGAATCTGCCTTACATGACCGCTGGGCCCATAGGGGAACGAAGTATAGAAATCAACTGGAAGCCCCCGAAAACCGACGGCGGCAGCCGGATCACCCGCTACGAAATCCAGTTCTCCACCGAGGGCCACAGTGACGGGTCCAATTTCAAACCCTTGACCAGTCCATCGGCCTCCGGCGCCTACACCCACAGGGGACTGGAGCCGAATACCCGGTATTGCTACCGGTACCGGGCGAGGAACTCGGTCGGCTGGAGCCAGTGGAGCTGGGGGTCTGACGAAGAATGTTTCCGTACCGGGTCGGCATAGCCCGCGACGCCCAGCGTAACCGTCGCGCCCAGCGAAACTACGGGGTCAAGGTGAGGGGGAAGGCAAAGTCCCCTCTCCCCCTGGGAGAGGGTCAGAGTGAGGGCGAATCCCCCCAAACCACATAACCAAAAACAGAAGGAGGTATAGCAGGAGACTAACCGGTTAAAACCCAGCCTTGCTTAAAGCCGCAATTCCACAATTATAAGGAGGCACATTATGAAGACCGGACACCCAGGCTCCGGACCACATTCCTCGTTCCGATGGTCTCGGATTTACGCGGCGGCCGCTGTCGCCCTCGCGTTAGTCCTGGCCGTCGTATTCACGACCGCTCTCTCTATTACCGACATTTCCCGGGCGGACGGTCCACCCATTCTGGGTGCGGACTTCAGCCTCCCCATGAAATTGGAGCAGGGACGTCCTGCCCCGGTTTTGAGGTCATCGGGCCCGCGACAGGCCCCGACCCCTGTCGTCATCCCGCCGGAGACGCCTACCCCAGAAGCCGACCCTCCAACCCTGCTCAGCACCGAGCGGCCCGCCCCGCCGGTCATCAGTGTCAGCTCTTATGGGGTTTTAGGAGCCCGGATCGAGTGGGCCTGGCCCGTCGGCGTTAACCGCTACCAGGTACAGTTTTCGGCTGATGGCGTTTCCTGGAGGCTTCTGGCCCAGAGGACAGTGGACGACAAGGCCGAAAATAAACCACCGACGCTCCATGCCCTCGACCAGGGGCTGGGCTATAGGGAGAACAGGCACTACCGAGTCCGGGCGGGCAGCGGCGAACTCTGGAGCGACTGGAGTAAGTCCGCCTACATATCTACCAGGACATACAGCCCACCCAATTTGGCGGTGGAAGCCTTGAGTACCACCTCCCTCCGAATCTCGTGGCAGGCGTACGGCGATCGGGGCCGATTCACCGGCTGGGAGCTTCAAGTTGCGTCGGACCAGGCGGTGTTGGTCGGGGCGGGCACCCCCGTTCCGGACGAAGCGCTCTGGCAGCCGCTGAAAAACGACCTGGCGGCGGATGCCCGGACCTACACCCACAGCGGGTTGACGGCCGGCGACACCAGGTTCTATCGCATCCGTCCGCTAACTGAGGGTGGCCCTGAAGATTGGTACGACACCGTTCAGGGAGCCACCTTTCAAAGCTCCACTCCCGCCGCGCCCCGCCTCACCACCCGGGCCGACGGGGCGCTGCGAATAGTTCTGACCTGGACCAAGCCCTCGGGCCGGGGTTTCGACATAACCGGCTACGATCTGGAGATTTCTGAAGACGGCCGGGACTGGATACCGATCGGCCCCGCCTGGGCCGACTCTACTACCCTTACCACTGGCGTACCGGCGCCCGGCACTACCCGGTTTTTCCGCATTCGCGCCAATAATACCCAGGGCCTGGGCCGCTGGTCGGGAGCCGTCCGGGGCGTCTCCGCAGGGGGCGGCGCCGACGCTCCTACCGGGCTGGCAGCGACGGCCCAATATGACGAGAAAACCGGAGCTCCCTCGATCAAACTGACCTGGAAGGCGCCCTGGCAGGAGGAAGGCGCTCCGCCCATCACCTCCTACAATGTGCAGCGGAAGAGAGAAGACGGCAATTGGGCCCTTGTGAACGTGGCCGGCAAGGATAGCCGGACATTCGAGGACAAGAGGGTGGAGCCCGGGGCCTTTTACCAGTACCGGGTGGCGGCCCGGGACTCGGGAGGGCTGGGCCGCTGGTCAAACACTGCTCACGTGTCTGCCAAGGCCCTCGTGCCCGATGCTCCCAGGCTTACCGTCCGCGCCATGTGCCGCCGGGCAGGCGACGCCTCCGAACTCCCGTGCATTTCGGCGCCCATTTCAGACTCGGGACGTCCCCAGGTCTGGATTGAACTGAGCTGGACCGAGCCCGATGACAATGGAGACGAAATTTTAGGTTACCGGCTGGAACGGTCTCCCAACGGCAGGGATCAGTGGAAGTCTGCCGGCGATATAAATAACGAAGACCATGATGTCGGCTACGGCGAGACGTGGCATTACCGCGTCAGGGCCGTTAGCGGCGAAGGTGATGGGGCCTGGTCCCCAGTGGTCAGGGCTACCACCAGGTCCTTTGTGCCCTACCTTCCCTCATACCTGCAAAAAGGCCCCGAGATGGAGAACGCTATCCAACTCAATTGGCAAGGGCCGGAGGATGATGGCGGCCGGTCGGTCACCGAGATCGAGATACAGTTTTCGACCCGGGGCTACCTGGAGCAAGCCAACTGGCGAAGCCTGGTATACACGGGAAGGAGCGTAGGTACTCACACCCACCGCAACCTGCGGCAGGATACCGAGTATTGCTACCGCATCCGGGCCCGTAACTCCCTCGGCTGGAGCGGCTGGGGCCTGCCGGCACGGGCCCCCTCCCAGTGTTTCCGGCTGAGGCCCGCCGCTCCCAGCATTAAGGTCCAGGGTTTCGATATAAACCAGGCCAAGGTGTCTTGGACTGAGCCCGACAGCCTGGGCTTTACCCTGACCGCTTACGAATTTGCCATGTCCCCAAATGGCTTGAGCTGGCCTGGTCACCTTGTCGCCAGCTATGGCCTGGGCGTGAAGGCTGTCTATCCTAACTACCAGCAGATTCGAAGGGATTTCCTGAGGGATCTGACCGCGACAAGGGTGGCTTTCCGGGTGCGCGTGAGGACGGAGGAAGGAACGAAAAGCGACTGGTCCGAGGTCGTGGCTACTTCGTTGATACCTCCCCCCGCGCCCGCCGTTACCCTCGAAACCGGCGATACGGGGGTCACGGTGTCCTGGACAGCGACAGCCAATCCCAACCAGAAGTTATCAGGCTTCCAACTGGACGTATCCCCGAACGGTACGAACTGGGGATATGCCCTCACCAGCCATGAACCAGACGTGAGAAGCGTTGATTTAACCTACACCCTAATTGGGCGCTACGTGGCAGGATGGAACCCGGAAACGGTCTATATCCGGGTGCGCGCCAAGGCATTGGATGGAAGGGAAAGCCCTTGGTCCACGGCCGTCACCGTCGCCATGCCTTCAGGTTAGCGGAGCTATCTCATCACTGGTTGAATCCCCCTTCCCCCATTGTGGGGAAGGGGGGTGGCGGCGCCGGGCTTATGGCTGAGGCCCTTTGGCCGGCGTCCTGCAATGGGACTTCGGTTGCATTGCCAATAACTTGTCCAGAGGTTCCTTGAACCCTCTGGATACGGACCTGCGCCGGCATGAAGCATGGCAGGGCGCGATGAATCCTAAATTCTGAATAGCCAGGTTACAGCGAGGCAAATACCATGAGGCCAGGAAAAAAATTGAACATCATAGTGGCTTTGGGCGCGGCGGTACTCTGCATGGGCATCATCGGGGTGACCCTGCTGCTGGTCCAGGAACGTGGGGACGTGGCCCGGGTCACCGAGGAACTGGGTCAGCGGGACAGCGAACTGGCCCAGGCCCGTTCCCAGTTGCAGCAAGCCCTGAACCAGCCGGACCCCCGGCTTGCGGCCCTGGAGCAGGCGCGCCAGCAGCTTGAAGGCCAGAACCGGCAACTCTCCTCCCATGTCCAGACCCTGGAGAGCGAGCGGGACGAACTCAATTCCAGGGTCCTGGCCCTGGAGCAGGGCCGGATCAGTCTCCGCACTTTCCTTGCCGGTGTCGACCGCCGGGCCAGCTCTTCTGCTGAATCAGCGCCGGCGTCGGGGGATGTCTCCCAGGAACCCTCTCCCGGCGTGGGGGTCCCGCCGGACCTATCCCCGGACCTATCCCCGGAACTGTCCCGGGAGCAGGCCCAGGACAGTCCACCAGGACTCGACCCCGCCATGGCTGCCGAGAACCAGAGCCTGAAAGCCCAGGTCTCGCGGCTGGAGTCGGAAGTAAGCCGCCTCCAGGAAGAAAACCGAGCTGCGGGAACGGCCACAGGAAACACAGCCGCAGGAAGTACGGCTACCGGGAGCACCGCCGGCGGGGACACGGCTGCCCTGGAGGCGCGGGAATCGGAGTTGCGCGCCCTGATCGCCAGCCTGGAGCAGCAGGAGGCCGGCCTGCGCGCCGTAATCGCCACCCTGGAAGATGACCGCAAGGCGCTGGCGGTCCAAGCCAACGAGATGTTTCCCGTCTGCTCCGGCAGCATGGAACCCAAGATTACCTGCCTGGATACCGTGGTGCTGCTGGAGAACTTCCTGCCCCAAGACATCGAGGTGGGAACGGTCATTTCCTTCATTCCGCCACCGGAAGAAGGTGAAGAGACGGCGGGAGCTGCTCCCGTCCTCCACCGGGTGGCGGATATCAAGCAGGAAGATGGCATCTACCATTACTGGCCCAAGGGCGACGCCTGGGCGGAACCGGACGGGTACTGGGTGCCGGAAACCAGCGTCGTGGGGTACGTAATCGAGCTTATGCCCGGGACCCGCCCGGAGAATTCGGCTCTTCGGGACCTGGTGAACCGGACCAGGAAAACGTATGCCGACGCCCGGGACAATATGGTGGCGGCCCGGAGTTCGTACGACGAAGCGGCCATCGCCAACTGCGGCAGCGTGGAAGCGGTGGCCTCGTGCCAGGCCACCGAAGAAGGCTTCAGCCAGGTATCCGGCGCCTACACCCAGTTCACCCAGGCCTGGAACGCCTATGTATCGGCGGTATGCGAATACGACCGGGCCTACTTCCACGGCCTCCACGAGAGCGAACCCAAGGAGAACCAGGGGGTTACACCCTATACCGCTCCCGCCCAGTGCAACGGGTAGCGGGTGGGAAAACTACGGCCAGCTTTCCTTTCAACCGCCTGGAGATAAAAGGCATTCATTTTTGAAGCACCTCCAGGGGAGGACTGTACCCGGCGCGCCCCCCGCGCCCCTTAACACATAGGAGTTACGCCATGAAATTCCCTTCTCTCTCATCTTTCAGGCTTTCCTGCACCAGCGGGGTCATGCGGGTTCTCGCACCGGCGGTGCTGGCCGTGGGCGCGATGGCCGCCCTGGTCCTCACGGTGGCGAATACCCAGGCTGCCGGCCCACCGCCGGACCTGGGTAGCGACTTCAACCTGCCCTTCCTGCTGGAGCAGGGGCGTCCGGCGCCAGTGTTTACCCCGCGCAACCCGCAAGCGCAGCCGACCCCTACCCCCGTGGCGGAGGCTACCCCTGAGCCGGCTTTGAATGCTGAGTCCCCCTGCGGCAACGGGGTGGTGGTGCCGGAAGACATCAGCAACCCGGGGCTGTTGGCGGACTGCGAGCTATTGTGGGCGATGAGACAGGGCTTCTCCAACGCCGACGAGAAGCTGAACTGGAATGCGGATACGTCCATCCTGGAATGGGACGGCATATCGGGCCGGAGCGCGGGCGCGGGCCCCTGGCGGGTTCTGGCGGTGGACCTGGGGAAAGCCACTTACATAGACTTTCACGACCAGCATCCCTGGGACTTCCTTGATGTTGACTACCAGCTGGAGGGAAGCATCTCGCTGCCGGCCGACCAGATCAGCGCCGGGGGATTTTCCCAGCTGCTTAAGCTGGACTTGAGCGGGAACAAGTTGACCGGTCCCATACCCACCCGGCTGGCCAGGCTGGACACCCTGGAACACCTGGACCTGGCCGACAACGGGCTGAGCGGGGAAGTGCCGACCGTCCTGGGCGACCTATCCGACCTGGTTGAGCTGAGTCTCGGCACCAACCGGCTGACCGGCGCCATCCCCAGGTCGCTGGGCAGCCTGGGCAACCTGGAAGTGCTGGCGCTGGGAAACAACCATCTGAGCGGCGCCATACCCTCGCAACTGGGCAACCTGTCCAATTTGGAGCAGCTGGAACTCGCGGGAAACCGGTTGACGGGAGCCATCCCCGCTTCCCTGGGCAACCTGTCCAACCTGAAGACCTTGAACTTCATGCACAACCGGTTGACGGGAGCCATACCCGCCCCGCTGGGCAACCTGTCCAACCTGAAGACGTTAAACCTCATGCACAACCGGCTGACGGGCGCTATACCTGCCTCGCTGGGCAACCTGTCCAACCTGACGCTCCTGTGGCTGGGCCACAACCGGTTCAGCGGCTGCATACCTGATGCGCTGGGTAATGTGCCCACCAATGACCTCGATTCCCTGGATTCCCACTTCTGCTCTGAACCGGTGCCTTCGGAGGACCGGGCCGCGCTGGTGGCCCTCTACAACAGCACCGGCAAAAATGAGTACTTGGCACAGGTTGGCGACTGGCTGACCAACCGGCCGCTGGGGGAGTGGTACGGCGTCGCCACGGATGACGAAGGCCGGGTCACATACCTGGACCTGGGGGGCGCGGAGTTGAACGGAACCATCCCCGCCGCCCTGGGCAACCTGTCCAAGCTGGAACACCTGGACCTCAACACCAACGGGACGCTGACCGGTTCCATACCCGCCTCGCTGGGCAACCTGTCGAATCTGGAATACCTGGACCTCAGCTACAACGAACTGACGGGCCCCTTACCCCCCTCCCTGGGCAACCTGTCCAAGCTGGAATTCTGGAGGCTCACCAGCAACAAGTTGACCGGACCTATACCATCATCGCTGGGCAACTTGTCCAAACTGGAGCGCCTGGAGCTGCCCGTCAACCGGTTGACCGGCTCCATACCCGCTTCACTGGGCAACCTGTCCAGTCTGAAGGTCTTGCTGCTGGACAGTAACGAGCTGACGGGGACAATACCCGCCGCGATGGGTAAGCTGGACAACCTGGAAACCATCCGGCTCAGCCAGAATTCCTTGAGCGGCTGCATTCCTGATGGGCTGCGCGACGTGCCGGACAATGACTATAAGTTTCTCTGGACCCATTTCTGCGGGGAATAGAGCCGCGGAGGGAAGGGGGAGCGATGGGCTTGTCGGGATCTCGTGATTTTCGACGGCAAGCCCGAAGCTTCCAAAGCGCAAATCTCTGCCCAGGGCGCTTGCGCGCCCCTGAATCCACAGGAGGACCACCATGAAGTTCGCATCTCTCCGAGTTTCAAAGCATCTTCCCGCCGGCGGTGTCTTGTGGATTCTGGCGTCAACCTTCCTGGCTGTGGGCTCCATGATCGCCGTGGTGCTGTCGGTGGCGAGTTCCGAGGCGGCGGGACCACCGCCGGTCCTGGGTAGCGACTTCAACCTTCCTTCATTTTTCCTGGAGCAGGGCCGCCCCGCGCCGGTGTTTATGCCTCGGAGCCCGCAATCCCTGCCGACTCCTAGCCCGACGCCGACGGCTACCCCTGCCCCGTCTACTGAATCCCCCTGCGACAACGGGGAGGTGATTCCGGACGCCATCAAGAACGAAGGGCTGCTGGCGGACTGCGAACTGCTGTGGGCGATGAAACAGGGCTTCACCAACGCCGACGAGAAGCTGAACTGGAATGCGGAAACGTCAATACTGGATTGGGACGGGATTCATTGCACCAGCGTTAGAGCGCGGGTAGTGACATTGGACCTGGGGAAATACGGTTCTTTAACTACGGGGCTGACGATCAGCTACGATCTTACGGGGACGCTGAAGATGCCCGCCGACCTGGTTGAGGCCGGCGGACTGGAGGAGTTGTACGAACTGAATCTGACGCACAACCACCTGCAGGGAGCCATACCTACCCAACTGGGCCAGATGGACAAGCTGGTAGAACTGAGCCTGCATGGCAACGACTTTACCGGGTCCATACCCACTTCGTTGGGTAACCTGGACGAACTGGTAGACCTGGATCTCGGCCACAACCAGTTGACCGGCTCCATACCCACGTCATTGGGAAACCTGGATGACCTGGAAGAGCTGCACCTCAGCTACAATCGGTTGAGCGGGTCCATACCGGCTTCATTGGGCAGACTGTCGAAGCTGGAACAACTGGACCTGATGGACAACCGGTTGACGGGTCCCATACCCTCACCCTCGCAGCCGAACGGGCTGTCGAAGCTGTTCTCGCTGACCCTTTCCTTCAACCGCTTGAGCGGAACGATACCGGCTTCGCTGACCGATCTGTCGGAGTTGGAACGCCTGTGGCTGGAGGGGGGCCGGTTCAGCGGCTGCATTCCGACAACGCTTCAGAATGTCGAGGACCATGACCTGCACTCGCTGGACATCAATTTCTGCGTGGAACCGGGGAAGCAGGCGCAGGCGGACGACCGGGCCGTGCTGGTAGAGCTCTACAACAGCCTCGGGGGAGAGGATTGGCGTTACCAAAGGGACTGGTTGAGCAACAAACCTCTGGAAGAATGGTATGGCATCGATACGGATGACGAAGGCCGCGTCACATATGTGTATCTCGCAGGCAATGGGATGAAGGGGTCCATACCGGCGTCGCTGGGCAACCTGTCCAAGCTGGAGTCGCTGGAACTCGCAAACAACTTTGGCTTGACGGGGTCCATACCCGCCTCGCTGGGCAACCTGTCCAACCTGGAAGAGCTGCACTTATGGAATACGGGCTTGACCGGCTCCATACCGGCCTCGCTGGGCAACCTGTCCAGGCTGGAATACATGAGCTTCAACACTAGCGACCTGACGGGCTCCATACCCAGCTCCCTGGGCAATTTGTCCAATCTGGTTGAGCTCGACCTTACCGCCAATGAATTGACGGGGTCCATACCGGCCTCGCTGGGTAAACTGTCCAAGCTGAAGCGGTTGTGGGTCAGGGGCAACGAGTTGACCTCCATACCGTCCGAACTGGGCAACCTGGATAACCTGGAAAGCGTGTCCCTCCTGTACAACCCATTTGAAGACGACAGTTGCATCCCCGATGGACTTCGGGATGTGCCGTACCATGACCTGGACACGCTTCAACTGAATTACTGCGGAGGAGGCAGACCCGGGCCGCCCGAAGAGGGAAAGCCATGGGAGTGGGGGTACTGAGGTTGCCGAATAAACTGCGGCACAGAGAAGGACGGTCTGGCGCCGGTTGTCGCCGTCGTCCGGTCTTTAGGTGAGTCGCTGGGTGGGTTGCGCCGTCGGCACAGGAGCAGGGGCCAGCGTGGGCGCCGGGGTGGCGGAGGGCGTCAGGGCCGGCCCGGGAGTAGGCGTCGGCGGCGTGGGCGTACCGGACGTCGGCGGGGTGAGTCAGCCTGGTAGCACAGAAGGAAAAGGCCGCCAAATATTCCGTTCCCCGGTTTGGCCAGAGCAATCATCCCTGAAGGCCCGGGCCCGGGGGACGGCCGCCGCTAATTGCGGACAAAACTGGCGGCTATCACAGAGTTCACCGTCTGCAGTTCTTCGATGGCATGGACGCAGGCGCCCATCTGCAGCCAGAAATACTTGCGTTCCCGGACGTACACCCACTCTTGGAAGTCTTCCTCGCAGAAGGTGTGGGATATGCGCAGGCGATAGCGCACGTGGACGAGCTGCTCGTTTTGGGTACCGGCTTCGGTGATGTCCTGGAGGATTTCCACGCCGTCGGGGTAGTTCTGCCGCTGCTCGTCGAGGTAGGCATTGAGGAGCTCGGCCCCGGTGGACCTCCCGATGTCTCCAATGCCGACCCATACGTGGGCGAATTTCTGGGGGCTGTCAAACCTGACGCTCTTGCGGTCGGAGTCGCGAATGGTCCAGTTGGAGGGAACGTCTATGGAAAAGTCGGCTGTCAGGTTGGTATAGGTGCGCGAGAAGGCCTCGGGCGTGGGGGTAAGGAAAGGGGTGGCGGTGGGCATGGGTTCAGGGGCGGCCACCATGACGCCCTGCTTCAGACCGGGGAGAATCTCCCGGATGCTCTGCTGGGAAATGGCGAAGCCCACGCCCTCGACGCGCTCGCCGGAGAAGGACCAGTCGTAGTTGTAAGTGTTGATGCCCAGGACTTCCCCGCCGGTGGTCAGCAAGGGGCCGCCGCTGTTCCCCGGGTTAATGGGGGCATCGGTCTGGATTAGCCAGGCGTCGTGGGCAGGGTCGAAGCGGACGGCGGAGACGAGACCGCCCGTGACGGTGGCGGAGCCGGCAAAGCTGAGGGAGTAGCCCACAGTAACAACCTCGGTGCCGGGCTTCACGGAAGAGGAATCTCTGAAATCCAGGGCCACGAACGGGCCGCAGCAAATCTCCAGGACGGCCAGGTCCTTCACGCCGTCATAGCCGCGAACGGTGGCCGGGTAAACCAGGTTGTCGTCAACCTGGACCTGTATTCCCTCGGCGCCGTCAACCACGTGATGGTTGGTCAGTATCAGCCCGCCGCCCACCTCGGTGGTCTCAAAGATAACACCGGTTCCGCTGCTCAGGTCGGTTTCGATGCGCACCACGCCGGGCTTCACGCGGTCCACCATGGACGCCAGGTTGTGGGACAGCGCAAAGAGGGGTAACTGGGTATCCGCCGGTGTCGGGGTAGCGACGGGAACGGGCGTGGGAGTCGGCAAGGGAGTAGGAGTTGGCATGGCGGCGAGGGCCTTTTCCAGCTCCACCTGCACCTGGGCCTGAATTTCAGCCTGAACCTGGGCCTGGACCTGGGCCTCCACCGTCGCCGGAATGTCGGGGGTCGGGGTGGGAACCGGCGTTGGCATGGCATTCCGCATGGTCGCAGTCACCGTGGCGGGAATGTCCGGCGAGGGAGACGGCTGCGGCGCCGCCGTGCAACCCGCCGCCACAAACAGCGTTACGGCAATGGCAGCCAGGGATACCAGGCTAATGGGTGTCTTGAAAGGAATCATTCTAAGGGTACAACGTCTCACTAGGGCTATTTTAACATGGACGGAACCAGGGTATTGCGATTATCCCTTCCCCCTTGACGGGGGAAGGTTAGATACCGTGTTATGAGTCAAGGGTGG
>VXOH01000089.1 GCA_009840135.1 Chloroflexota bacterium
ACCCCCCGGGCCCCCACCTCCCTTAACCCGCGGTCTTTAATACCAAAAGCCCCCCGTTTTTACCCGACCGTTAAACCGGGGGGGCTTTCTCCCAACTCGTCTACCGGACGCGGCATTACGCTTTGACGGGTGGATTGCCGACCTCTTGTGTTAGCTCCACGGCGAGTACAGGGCTTTGCGGCTGATTGAGCGGAAGCCGGGATTCGCTTGATTGTTATACGCCTCGGAACTGCGGAGCTATCTCTGTCACCGGATGAAGCCAATTTACACCAAGGCCAAGAGGGTGGCCGTAAGGAGCAATTCGACCGGAATACCGGCTCAACGTAAACGGATCAACAGGCAAGCAAGTAGAGGGTAGGTGGGAAATGGGAACTGTAGAGAGAGGAGGGTTCCTGCCCGGATTCCTGCCCCGAGGACTTCGGCGAGCGGCTGAATCGGCTGATCGAGCTTGCCGGGTTGTCTCGGGGGGAGTTCGCCGGACGCCTGGGGGTAGAGTCCGCCCGCGTGACGGATTGGCTCAATGGCGCCGTCCCTACCGGCGGGGAGGTCTGGCATATCATACGTCTGGCGCGGTCGGTCCCCGGCGGCATTGCCGTGATGCTGCCCGAGGCGGCCGGGGCTGCCGAATAGCGTTGTGGTACGGCGCTGTCTCCATTTCCGGTCCTTTGTTCATCGACGGTTGGGGCGGCCGGAAGTCCGCTTCGGACACGGCGGTTTCGTCTACCGACGAGGATCGGAGAAACCTGACCCCGGACCGGCCCGCCGGACCGGTCGGGGGCACAGTCGCCACATAAGGAGTGTAGGGCCCAAGCCGCTTCTCCTTCTGTTAGCGGCAGACCCGGGGCCGGCACTACACGACGCCCTTGCCCTTGGCCAGTTGGGATGCTGTTTCCAACCCGCATTCGGCATACGGGTGGTGAAGGTCCAGCCTGATGGCCTGTTCCAGGTCCTCAATAGCTGTGGGATAGTCCCCTAGCTCCATATGGGCCATCCCCTTGGCGTAGTAGCCTTCGGCTTCCTCCGGGTCAAGCTGAATGGCCAGGTTGAAATAGTCGATGGCTGCTTCGTATTGCTCCAGGCAGGCCAGCGCCCTCCCCCGGTACAGGTGAGCGTCGGGATTGTCCGGTTCGAGGCCGATCAACCGGTCGAAATCCCGGATCGCCTTCTCCGGTTCGTCCTCGTTGAGGTAGGTCGCCCCCCGGTTCAGCAGGGAGTAGGAATGTTCGGGGTCCAGGTTGATGGACCTGGTGAAGTCCTTCAATGCCTGACGGGGATCGCCCAGGTTGACGCCGGCGCAGGCTCTCCCGAAATAGACATCGGAGTTGAGCGGGAATATCTTGGCGAGCCTGTTGAAATCCGAAAGGGCCTCTTCATACCGACATTGATTGAGCACGGCGAACCCCCTGCCCATGAGAGCGGGGCCGTGGTCGGGTTCGATTGCCAGGGCGGCGTCAAAGTCGTCGCTGGCCTTCTCCCAAGCCTCCAGATTCCCGTGAGTCATCCCCCGGTGGTAGAGGAACTGGGCGGAGCTCGGGTCAAGCTTGATGGCCCTGGTGAATTCCTGGATTGCCATCTCGTACCGCTCCTGGCCGTCGTAGGCCAGGCCCTTGCCGGCGATGGCGTCGGGATTGTCGGGATCCAGGTGGAGGGACCGCTCATAGTCCCCGATGGCCTGGTCGTAACGGCCCATGGTGCCCAGCGCCAGCCCCCGGTCGCAGAGGGCGCCGGCGTTGTCCGGGTCCAGGTCCAGCACGGCGTCCAGGTCTTCCAACGCCGCATCGCAATCCCCCATCAGCATCCTGGTCACTCCCCTGGTCCTGCGGGACAGGTTGTTCAGCGGTTCCAATTCGATGGCGGCATTGAAGTCCTCGATGGCCTGCTCGAACTCCCCCACGTCCTTGTGGACGCTGCCCCGGCAGTGGTAGAAGATGGAACGCCCGGGGTCCAGGGCAATGGCCCGGTCGAAATCCTCCATAGCCCCTGCCAGGTCGTCCAACTCGTTGCGGGTGCAGCCCCGGTCGAAAAAAGGAATGGGGTCTGTGGGGTCCAGGCCGATGGCCGTGTCATAGTCGGCAATCGCCCGTTCCAGGTCTCCCAACCTGCCAAGGCAGGTTCCCCGGCCGTAATGGGCTACGGCGTCCTCCGGGTTCAGACTGATGATGGTGTTGAAATCCTCCTTGGCCAGGGAGTGGTCTCCCAAGTCGCGGCGGGTCCTGGCCCGGTTGTGGTAGGCTTCGACATTTTCGGGTTCCAGGGCGATAGCCTTTCCGAAGTCCTCCACCGCCGCCCAATCGTCCCCCAGCCTCTTGTGAAGCAAGCCCCTTGCCATGAAGGATGGGCCATCTTCCGGGTTCCTGGCTATTTTGGCGTCCAGCTTACCGATGGCCCGACGGATTTCCTCTGGAGGAATTCCGTGAATCAATCTATCTGTAATGAGGCAGACGATACAGTTGTCCCGTTCGTGCCGGGTGTCGTGATTTCGGTGCATGGTTCCCTCCTGTGATTTATCATGATGATCGGATTCGATTTCGGGTCTTTCGACCACCACAACCGAGTGTACATGGCACAAGTCTATAATAGCACATTAGTTCTTAACACCTGAGGAAGGTTAACGGTACTTTTTCCGTTTCTTGTAGGAGCCGTGCTTGTCGGGCTTGGGCATCTGCTCCGGCGTCGCTCAAACCCGGCTGATACAATGAAGACAACCGCGCCGGTGTGTGCTTACCGACGCGGTCAGTTGCAATGCCCCGAACCGGGGGCGGTCATCGCGTCATTGGCGTCCCCTTTGGATTGGCCCGGCTGCGTTCGCGACCTCCGGTTGGGTGCCCCAATTGGAGGATGCATTTTGGCCGAAGTCATGGTTTTCCTGTTTGGCGTGGCTGTGCTGACTGGGTTCGGATTCGGGGCAGTACTCTTTATCGCCGCTAACTTGAAAGGCGAGTAGGTCTGTTGCCCTACACGCACTTTCACAACTGGTCGGTGCATACCCACCGTCGCCGGCCAAAAGGCGACAATCACTGGCGGGTAATCCGCCGTCGCCAACGCCCCTGGCGTTTTGGTGCTTGGTTCGCTGCCATCGGTCTGGTCATCTACGCCGGATTTGCTTTCCTTCCAGGGTTGGACGTTCCTAACATTGCGGAGTTTCAAGCTGACCGTCAGGAAGCAAAGGCTAAGCGCGCGGCTGAAACTCTGTCAGATTTGGAACGGTTGACTCATGAAGAAATCAATAAGCGCCGGGTCACCAACGGAGGCTTGGCACTCTTGTGGGATGGCAGCTTGGCGGAGGTGGCGCGGGCCCACAGCGTCGATATGGCCCAGCGAGGTTACTTCTCCCATGATACTCCCGAAGGATTGGACCCGACGGACAGATTGCACCAGGAAGGACTCAACTGCCGTAAAGGATACCGCTACGGTATTGCTGAGAACCTTGCCATTGAAATTGTGTCTGGGAGCCCGGACCAACTCGCTGCTATGGCAGTTCACGGCTGGATGGATAGCTCAGGGCATCGCCGCAATTTGTTGGACAGGCAATATTCCACTACTGGAATCGGGGCGTCTTACGGCGTTTGGGAAGGGCGAAAGGCTGTGTACTTGACACAGGTGTTTTGCTGAATTCCACCCCACCTTTGAAACGGTTGGAGCAAGCCCCGACCGCTGTTCGGGTGTGTAAGGGCCTCCGCCCTCGCCTTGCCTCCCTTTTTCCGCCCTTGGCCCGTTCAGTGTGGTAGTGGGCTGATCTAGGTGATCTTCCCTAGTATCGCCCACGGTTATGTGCACCGCCATTATTTCGGCGTCGAAGGCGCCGGGTAGACGTTTCTCTCCGTTCGGGTGGATTGGGAAAGTGCCACTTCCCATTTGTGAAGCAATGGTAGTCGACCCAGGGGAAGGATGGCAATCCGCAAGGCCTTCACGCACATTTCAAACGGATACACTACCAGGTTAACCACCCCATGCTAACCAAAATGGGGAGCACTTGCCGCCATCTTGGAAACGACAACAAGGAGCCATACTCTTAAGTCTGACCCCTTGTTCAAGCTGCCGCCGGGACTATGACCTTTCGGTGCCCTAATCCCTCAATTCAAGCCCCCACGAGTAAAGGATTTTTCCGTTACTATTGTGTCTTCCGTATGAG
>VXOH01000134.1 GCA_009840135.1 Chloroflexota bacterium
GCACAGGGGTGGGTGTAGCCGCCGGCAAAGGCGTGGCCTTAGGCATGGCAGCCAGGGCTTCCTTTACTCCCGCTTGAACATGGGCCTGAACCGTGGCAGGTATGTTGGGGGTGGGAGTGGGCGTAGCCGTCGGTAACGCCGCTCGCACCGCCGCGCTTACGGTGGCAGGTATATCCGGGGTGGGCAACGGGGCGGGCGAGGGGCGAAAGATACAGCCACCAGCAGCCACCGCAACCAGTATGGCGGCGAACATGATCAGCCGGTTAAAGCCTGCGGGCAGTGGCTTCGCCATTATACGCCCCGAATTCCAAGAATCCTCTGATTAAGTCCCTTCCCCCTCGACAGGGGCGGAATCCGCCTGACCTTACCGCCTCAGGCAGACGTTCAGCTCCCACCAGGGGAGATGGGACTTATTCAGACCTTCCCTAATCCCCGCTGTGTACCCGGCAACTAATGGCAACCGTTCAGGATACGCCCGGAGCGCCCTGCAAGGGTTTGGCCTACAGGCACCGCTCCGCTTCCCGGCCGATGTAATCCCGAAAGGCCTGGGGCAGGCCGGCGGCATTGGCTGCCTGGGCATTTTCCTCGATGCGCTCCGGTCGGGAAGTCGTGGGTATGGCCGCGCTTACCCTGGCATCGGAGATCACCCAGGCCAGCAGCGCCTGGGCCCAGGTGTTTATGCCGTAATCCCGCAGGGGCGTCAGGTCGGGCTGCAGCTTGAGCTCAGTTACGTATCGTCCCTTTTGCAGCGGTTCCATCACCAGGACTCCGGTACCCAGCTCTTCAGCCAGGGGCAGCAGCTCATCCTCCACGGCGCGGTTAATCACGTTGTACGGAATCTGGACCGCATCCACCTGTCCTTCCCGCATCAGGCCCATTATGGTTGGATAGGCTTCGGGCACCATGGCGGAAACGCCGACCATGCCGATTCTGCCCTCTTCCTTTATTCGCTGCAGGGTGGGCAGGTGAGTCTGCCAGTCAATCATGTTGTGGACCTGGAAAAGGTCAATGTAGTCAGTCTTGAGGAGCTCGAAAGAGCTGGCAATCTGGGCCTCGCCGGCTTCCCTGCCCTCGGTACGCACCTTGGTTGCCAGGTAAAAGCGGTCACGGCGGCCCTCGGTAATCTTGCCCAAGACTTCTTCGGCGTTGCCGTACCAGGCGGCTGTGTCAATAAGGTTGATGTCGTTGTCCAGGCAGTTATCAACTATGCGGCTGCGGACGGCGACGTCCTCGTCGTCGATAACATCGAAAGTTCGTAAGGTTCCCAGGCCAATGGCCGAGACATCCAGATTGCCCAGTTTGCGGTATTCCATTTCCCTTTTCCCCTTGCTTGGTTTTCGCAGTATAAATTCGCAGCATAGACTTGAGAGGTAATTCTACCTCAAATTCCTCAACCCCCGCTGGGTAGCCAGTATTATTGCGGTCAACGCGATCAGCAGTCCGGCGAGAATTCCCACCGACATTTGGCCGCCCAGAAATTCGGCGGCCAGGCCGGCCGGCAGCACGCCCAGGGGTATGAGGGCAAAGTTAATCATGAAAAGGCTCATAACCCGGGCGCGGTACTGGTCATCGGTTACTTCCATCAGCAGGGACTGGTTCAGGGTGCGGCGACCGGCGTCGCCCAGGCCCAGCAAGACCATTAGCGCCAGGGCGACGGCGTAAAAGGGCAGCAGCGCCACCAGCAACAGGGCGGCCCCGCTGATGAAGGAGCTCAAAATCAACAGGCGGCCCCGCTGCCAGTTGCCGAGGGCCGCGATAAAGAGCGAGCCTCCCAGGGTGCCCAGCCCCATCATGCTGGTCATCAGCCCCATGGCCTCCGGCCCCAGGTGGTAGATGTCAACGATGAATATGGGCATCAGGAAACGGAAGGGCATGGCCAGGACGGTGGAGGTAAGGCCGATAATCAGCAGGGCCATAACCAGGGAGCTGCTCCGAATGTAGGAGAGACCGGCCCCGATATCGCTGAGAACTCCGGACCGGCCGGTGCCGGTACTCTCGGGCAGCCTGGGCAAAAGAACGGTCAGGAACACGGCGCCGGCGCACATGGCCGTCACGACGTAATAGACGCCGTCGGGCTGGATGGCGTTGTAGAGGAACCCGGCCACGGCCGGGGCCAGCAGGGTGGTCGCGCTCATCCCCATGGCATCGAGGGCCATGGCGTTGGTCAACTGCCCCTGGCCCACCAATTGGGGAATCATGGCCTGGCGGGCCGGCATAAAGAAGGAAAAGACAGCCCCCTGCATCATGGATGCGGCCAGCAGGTGGTACCAGGTCACCGACTCGGTGGTTATGGACACCGCAACGAAGAGGGCAATAAGACCGGCGCCCACCTGTCCCAGCTGGACGATTCGCCTCCGCTCCAGTCGGTCGGCGAAGGCGCCGCCAAACAGAGCAAGTAACAGCATGGGCAGGGCGAATCCCGCAGAAACGATCCCCAGGATGGCGGGAGATTCGGTCAGGTCATAGGTCAGGTAGCCCCGGGCGATCATCTGCATCTGCATGGCGCCCATGAGCAGGAGCATCGCCAGCCAAAGTATCCGGTAATTCCGATTGGAAAGGGAACTGAAGGTATGACGCCAATTGCCCCGTCCTCCGGGTGTTCGCCGGACGCCCGCCGTCCGACCGGAAGCATCCCGAGGCGGGACAGTCCCGGAGGCGGCTGTATCGGGTTGGGGAATTGAAGACGGGCTGGCGGAATCCGCTGGGGCATCCCGGGGAGCTGAAGGGCCGGAATTGCTCTGAGTGATGGGGCCTCCGGGGAATTAAGCGCCAGAATTGATACAGTATAGCCGAATTCCGGTGGGATAAGGCATAACGATAGACATTCTGACTACGGAGACCAGGCGCTTGCGAGGAAGCGGACTTTCCTTCCATCCCTGGATTGCCACTGAAAGCGCGCAGGCCTGTGGATAACGTACGCCCAACCTTTCCCCTGCCCCCTGAATCAAAAGCGCCGGCCGGATTCAATCAGTCCGCCGGGGCGGCGGCTGTGGCACCGGGGCGGTCATCTTCTTCGTCGGGATAGGCCCTTGCCCGGCCGGGCGACTCCGCCCGCTCCTCCACGCCCCGGACCAGCTGGCGCCTCCTGAACGCAATTAACCCCACTACGTAGCCCATTACCAGGCGCAGGACAAATTCCAGGACTACCAGGAAAGCGAAGTAATAGAAGATCAGCTCCCGATGGTTGTTTGCCTCCCGCAACACCGCCACCGAGTCCTGTAGGCTGAAATAGGAGGCGTCAATAATGAAGATGCCGAGGACGGCAAAGGGCAGAATCTTTGACAAGTCCCGGGACAGGTCCTCGTGATAATAGGCCGCCACGCGTATGGCGCTGACCGTGGCCAAGGCTACGAGCAAAACCTGCGAGAACGCCCTGTCCTTGGACAGGATAGCCAGAATCAGCGTGAGTACCGCCAGCCAGAAGAAGGCAAAGATGGGAAAAATGACGATGTACTTCGCCACATACATAAGGACACGCAGCACGCCCCTGAACAATGGGTGGCGGAACTCTTCAGAGCCCGACAGGTCCAGTTTGAACATGTCCCTTGACGCCAGAAAACGGTAAAAGTGGAAAATGAAGACGGCATACACCCCTATGCCGACGATGTAAACACCCACATTCAGCAGATGATCCAGGGCTTCGTGGGGACTCAGCCCGTTGGGAAATACCAGGTTTAAGTAGGTTTCAAAGTTCATTGCTTCCGCCCCGCCCCCCGTTGTCCAATGCCATTCCCGGCTCCCCAGCGGGTTTGATTCCCAACCAGGTTCCACGAACCCGGGAGTGGCATTGTCAATTGAATCCAGATTCAATGTTATGTTTAGCGAGGCGGCTCAGTCAATACGGTGATGGCGGGGGCTTTCAATTGTCCCCTCCCCCTTTGATGGGGGAGGGTTAGGGTGGGGGTGGATAGATTGCAAACGAACATTTCCCCCTCACCCTAACCATCTCCCACCAGGGGAGAGGGGACTGGTTCAAACCTTCCCTAAAATCCTGCCCCTGATCCTCCGCCGCGGCGGACGGGTCCGAGGACCGTCTTGCGGGTAAGAGTTTTAGATTCTTCGGCTTCGCTCAGAATTGTATGTGTCAGGTAATTCGTTGACAGATTGGTTTAAAGAGATAATAC
>VXOH01000088.1:0-18945 GCA_009840135.1 Chloroflexota bacterium
GGAGCGAAGTTTACTTGCTTAAGGTGCTCCGCAGTTAAAATGCGATTGCCCTGGTTCCGCGAGATCGCCCGCCCTTTTTCCATGTGTGGTAAATTAGCCCCAGCAAAACTCACCGCCCAGGAGAATTCATGCTACCGGGAAAGAGAAATATCGAGCTCAATGCTCGACCCGTGATTTTGCAAGGGATTAGAGGAGGCAACGCCGATGGCGACATCTTCGGAAAAGATACGGTTGGGCATTATTGGCGCCAACATTCACCTGGGATGGGCTCCCCGGTCCCACCTGCCGGCGGTGGTCGCAAGCCCGGAATTTGAGCTGACCGCCGTCTGCACCACCCGCATGGAAAGCGCCGAGGAGTCGGCCAGGGCCTTTGGGGCGAGAATGGCCTTCGACAACTACCAGGATTTAATTGCCCACCCGGAAATTGATGCTGTGGCGGTGGTGCTGAGAGTACCCTCTCATTACGGTCCAACCATGGCGGCCCTCGAGGCGGGCAAGCACGTGTATACGGAATGGCCGCTGGGCCAGACCACCGCACAGGCCCAGGAAATGGCCGACCTGGCGCGGCAGAAGGGTGTGCGGAACCTGGTAGGACTCCAGGCCCGGGAGGCCCCAACCATCAAGTATATGAAGGAACTGGTGGAGCAGGGCTATGTGGGGGATGTGCTATCGTGCCACCTCAGCCTGGTTCGCGGCGGTTCCCAGGAACGACACTCCACCCGCACCTGGCAAAGGGACAATGAACTGGGAGCCCATACGCTCACCATTGCCAGCGGGCACAGCATTGACGCTTTGCGCTATGTCGTTGGCGACTTCAGCCATGTTTCGAGCGTCGTGTCAACTCAGACAACCGAGTGGTACGAGACCGACACCCAGAAACACCTGCCGGTAACATCCCCGGATAACATCCTCATTAGTGGGCGGCTCAAGGACGGTGGCGTGGCCTCGGCGCACGTTGCCAGTAATCCCTGGGGCGGCAGCGGGCTGAGCATGGAGATCTACGGAAGCAAGGGCACTCTGGCCGCTACCTCGGCGGATTCCCCCCAGCTAAGGGATATGGAATTGAGCGGAGTACAGGGGCCCGGAGAACTGCAACCCCTGGATGTGCCGGGCCGGCTGGTAAATGTGCTGGAAAGCATGCCCAGGGGAGAGGCCTTCAACGTTGGACAGATGTATTACCAGTTCGGCCAGGCCATCCGAAGCGGCGATGACTGCCAACCGGACTTCGCGGCGGCGGTAAACCTGCATCACCTGGTGGATGCCATCCGCCAGGCTTCCGACGAGGGCAGGGAAATTGAGGTCAAATAGAGAACCGGCGGAATTCACACGATTCGTCAGCAAGTCAAACATTCTTGGAGGTTACAACCATGGTATACGATTTTCGACAGTACACATTCAAGCCGGGAGCCATACCCGATTACATGAAGGCGGTTCAGGAGATGTCCATCCCCATCCGAGCCAAGTACGGGGTCAAGCTGGCCGGCTGGTACTACAGCGAGGTGGGCGAACTGAACCAGGTGGTCCACATCTGGGCATACCGGGACTATGATCACTTCGACGAGGCCAGGGCACAGGTGGCCAGCGACCCGGACTGGACGGGCAAATACCTGCCAGCGGTGCGCGGCCTGATCGTTAAGCAAAAGACGTGGTTGATGCTCTCTCCCGACTTTGCTCCCCAGCCGGCCTAGGGCGCGAACTCATCACAGCAGCGTAATGAGAGTTTATGTAGCCAGTTCGTGGCGCAATGAAGTCTATCCCGAAGTTGTCAGGACCCTCCGGGAAGCCGGGCACGAGGTTTATGACTTCCGCCATCAAAGCGTTTCCTGGGAGGAATTTGACTGGAACGTGGTTGACGGCGTGAAATCCGAAGACTTGTTTGACGTGCTGGACCACCCCGTGGTCAGGAAGCTGTTCAACAGCGACATGACTGCCCTGAGGGGATGCGACGCCGTGGTGTGCGTGCTGCCCTGCGGTCGCTCGGCCCACCTGGAGCTGGGCTATGGCATCGGCACCAGGAAGCGGACGGTGCTACTCTGGCACGACGGGGATGAGCCGGACATCATGCATAACGCGGTGGACAGGATAGTATTTTCCGTTAAGGAGATTGTGTCCGCGCTGGAGGTTGGCTGACGCTGCCCTTTCTCCCAAAATTCCTGATATTGATAGACGGTTTGCGCGGCAGTTCAACCAGGGATAAATTACCGACTCTCACCGGAACGCCACTAACCGGTTGTCCCTATTGGCCGCGGCGACTGCCGGTAGTAATATAGCGGCGAAGTTACCAATTTTACGGCGAGCTTGACGGCTGGCAACCTCTAAATTAAGGAGGCAAGGCAATGGCAGACAAGATGACCATGCTGGTGGGCACCGTGGGCCAGGGCATCATCCGCAGCGGCGACGGCGGCGAAAACTGGCAGAGGGTAGGCATAAACCAGGGACTCCACTCCGACGCGCTGGTGCGCTGCGTCGTCAACCATCCCGGACAGCCCGAGGTGCTGTTTTCCGGCACCGACAAGGGGCTATACCGCAGCGAGGACGCCGGCATGACGTGGAAGCTGGTGGAGTCACCCCTGAGCGAATACTGCGTCTGGGCAGTGGCCATTGACGAATCGGACCCCCAGACCATGTACGCGGGAACCGGAACTCCCGACCCGGCCACCATTTTCCGCTCCAGCGACGGCGGCAAGACCTGGGAGAAACGCCCCGTGGAAGTGGCGGAGACCTGCCCCGCGGTTGGTATTCCCCGGGTAACCGGCATCGCCATTGACCCGGAGGACCGGCAGGACATCTGGGTGGGCTTCGAGGTGGACGGTGTGCGCCGCAGCACCAACGGCGGCGACTCGTGGGAAAAAGTGAACCACGGTTCCATCCCCAACCTGGACATCCACAACGTGGCGGTGGCCGGAGGGCCTCCCAAGACAGTGGTGGTTCTGGTCAACGACGACGTTTATACCAGCCCTGACGGCGAAAACTGGACCTCGCTGAACGTCAAGCAGAACTTCCCTTACGGCTACCCCCGGGGAGTCAAGGTCCAGCCCGACGACCCCCAAACCGTTTTCGTCACCGTGGGCGATACCACGCCGGGACGGGTAGGCGCGATAATGCGCTCCCGGGACACGGGCAAGACCTGGGAGCAGCTATCGCTGCCCGTGGACCCCAATACGGCCATGTGGGTGGTGAACATTCAGCCCTTCGACCCCAAGGTGGTCCTGGCCGGAAGCCGCTATGGCTACATGTACCGCAGTGACGACGGCGGCGATTCCTGGGAAAAGCTGTGGCGGGAGTTCAGCGAGATTTCCTCGATTACCTGGATACCGGCGTAATCAGGCTTGTCCCGACAAAATAACCATACAAAGGGGCTGAAGACGTACCTTCCTTGGAAGCAAGGAAGGTACGTCTTCTCATTAGAGGGCATCTGCGAGCCCCTCGGTGGGGTCAGGGATTGCTATTGGCGGAGAACCATCTATAGCTGCCTTGACTATTGATGCGTCAATAGTAGTTACTCCGTCTGCAGCGGCCTTGCTTACAATCTCTGCAGCAGTTCTGATCAATACCCTCGGATGTGACATCCCTGGTGTGCCTAGTAAGGTGGCTATACCTTCTTCTGTAGAGGGTTTGACAGTACCGGAGTCTATCGGGTCAGTACGATAGTAGTCTAGGTGAGCGACAATAATGTCTCGAGCTTGGTCTTGGCTTGGCAAAGGCAACTCGACCGAATTGGGTGAAGTCGGGTCTAGGCGAGCGAAGGAAGATAAGCCAGCTTCTCCCCAAGCTTGCGCCAATCCTACGGAAGCCTGCTGGTGAGTGGTCAAGACATTAGAGAAGAAATTATGGGTTGTATTTGCATATCCGGGCCGGACTGTACAAAGGCCAAATTCCTTGGCAAATTCCAGGCGGTGCTTCCGAGTCATTTGATCAACTAGGTTTTCGATGTCGTCTATAAATAGATACCCGCCAGCGAAACCGGCCGCCCTCAGGTAATAAACCATGTCGTTGAACAGCAACGATTTGGCGATGCCCAAACCCTTGGTATCATAAAGAACATAGAAAGGCTCAAGGTTCCCATCTTTTCTCAGAGAGCGAAGATAATCCTCGAAGCTACCCGCAGCTAATGCTGTCGCTACTGAGGGTTGTACTCCTTGCTTCTTCAGATGATCCGCTATTCCGGAGTCTAGAGCATCGGGCTGAACACCATTGCTCACCAAAATCTCGTCATTGAGTAAGTTGATGGCATTCTGTCTTCCGTCCGGGTCTGTAAGGATGGCTTTGGCTTGCTCGTCGGTCAGAGCATAGAGCCGAAGAACTGCCCTAGAAGCCCCTAGAACACCATTCCTGCAGATATCAACCAGGGCTGACCATGCCAGTTGCTCCATATATCTGCGTCCGACTTGGGAGGGAAAAGAAACGTAGATGACCGCCGCCGAAAAACGTCCCTTAAACTCAGTGGCACCCCAGTCCTGGTTGATCCTCTGCTGGAAATAGCGAAGCAGGGCGGTTTTTCCAATACCTCTTCCACTCTGTTGGTCACCTTTAGACCATAGATAAGCTAGGCGCGCCCGGTTGGAAAAGTCGTTGGGGCGAATCAGCAGCCGTTCAAACTTATCGATCTCAGCTACCACTGGCGAAGTGGCATAAATGGCCCCGTTCTGCCGTGGGTCGTGGCTATATGGATTTGCCACCGGCGGGTCTGGGAAAGGCAAGCCCTTCAACCCAAGCGCATTATAGGGGGATTCGGCAGGCTCGACACTTCTTATGGGTAGGTTCAGCATTATCCGCTCCTCAAGAGGTTGTATATCTGACTTGAACCTCGGGTCCGGACTAAAGGTTTTCGACGGCCGGAAATGTTCTCGTAGGTCAGCCCCATGGTAAGGGGCGCGGGCTGTAAATCCATCAACTGGTTAATACCTTCATCAAATGTGGCCTCGGGGATCTTGAGCACATCGCAGACCCGATCGCGCACCTCCGGCAAATCATAATATCCGCCCAGAGGCAATGACTCGGAAAAAACTTGCTCGATGGCGTCCAAAAGGCATTCCTGGGTGCCTCTGTCTGTCATATCTGGCTCGCAAAAGTACATAGTAAAAGAGCTGTCAGACGGTGGATTTACAGTCAAAGGTACATACCATTTATGCGGCGGGGATTCGTTCGCACAGGGGGAATAACTTTTCAGAAATTCGCATCCTTCAATAGTAGCAGAGTCCCTCGCGATGTTTAGGAGACGCAAGCTTACCAAACGGTCTGCGATAGACCGGAAAAGAGGGACCCTGATGCGGATATTTGGCAATGCCTGAGAAACCACCTTCTCTTGCAGGGCGTCCTCTATCTTTTTGGCTCCTAATCCCTGGAGGGATTCCCGGATAGCATCGGCCACAGAGTGCGCTTCTTCTGGAAATGTTGGTGCAAGCAATCTCCGGAAATACCCCTTTTGCTCGAGCTTGCTGGTTTCCACGATGGGACGCCAAATGTATCCTATCTCAAAGTGCTTTTGCACCACTTCCCGCAAGTTATCATACGTTTCGAGATGCACACGAGCCATAGTTCGGCGCAGTTCAATGTGTTTACCGGCGTTTAGCAAGCCAAGCGTCTCTTTGCCCCGATCCGTTAGTTCGTATACTCCCTTGGCGGAAACCGCAAACCCGAAATGCACCAACTCACGGCAGACCTTTTCGCCAACGGTCTCGAAAGTTCCCCTAGGTTCCGGCAACATAAGCCGGAGGGACCTATCGCTGACATATTTCAACACTGAACGGGCAATGGCAGCCTCCTGTTCCTCCCTGCGCACGGTTGGAAGTGGACTGCCCAGAACCCTCAACCCTACATAATGATAACCTACATCGGTTATATTGTAGCTGGATATGTTCATATTAAGCTCCTCGCTTCCACTTTCCTGAACTCTTCCAGCAACTCCTTGCAGTCACCGTTAATCTGCCGCAGTTCTCGGCTCAACGCAAGAGTTGACAAGCCCCCGACAGCTTTTAGGACTATAGTATCTTCGGACCGAAACCCGCACCGGTTTGTCAGCCAAGTCTCGTTTAATTCTATCGACAGATTGTTGAGCCTAGCGACGAAATCTTCAAGTTGTTCGGCAACCTCGTCTGCTATCGGGATGCCCTTTTGCATTTCAATGTCCATTATCCGTGCACTATCGACAAGAACTGGTAGGGGCCGTAACCCGGGAGCGATAGGATGGATGCCCAGTCCCAAACAGGCGGCAAGACCGCTCTCGTCAAAGGAAGAATTGGACATAAATGCTGGAACTACCTCCCGCATGAGCAACGTGGGGTTAAGAGCCAAGTAATCCAGAATCTTGGCAAAGAAAACGATTGCATCGTTTTTCTCTGGCGGATTCCCAAGCCTATTCTTGATTTCTAGCACGGCGACCAAGTCTGAGGTCTGAGCCACGATGTCAACCTCGTGAAGTACACCGGAGGCCGTGTCCAACCCCTCTCCAAGCCGCATCTCCCGCTCTTGGGATATAGTCCAGTCGGGGAAGTTGGTCACGCAGCTTTCCCGAAAGCGCATCTCAAATCCTTGGTCAGGCAAAGGTTCTCGGACAGAGTGTTGCCAATCCAGATTTACAAATCGATAGCACTGCTTCAAGAGTTGCAAAGCTGACCTTGGTAGATTCTCATCTTGGTGGATGTTCATATTATTGATAAAGTATCAACATACCATGTGTCAGTCAACAAACAGGTATGTAATGTCAAGTATATTTGTTGCAACCAACTAACCAAGTAGGAAAATACGCCATGAAATTCGCTTTCTTCTCTCACGTCCCCTGGCCCGAGGGCACCGAGCCCCAGCAGTTGATCGAAGAAATCACCGAGCAGGTGCAGTACGCCGAGGAGCTGGGGTTCGTCAGCGCCTGGCTGGCCGAGCACCACTTTACCCGCTACAGCATGGTTCCCTCATCGCTGATCCTGGCCACTCATATCGCCTCCCGCACCACCAGGATACGGGTTGGAACGGCGGTGCTGGTGTCACCGCTGCACAATCCCATGCGTCTGGCGGAGGACGCTGCCATGCTGGACCTGATCAGTAACGGGCGGCTGGACGTGGGGTTTGGAAGGGGTTCGGGCGGTTACGAATACACCGGGTACGGGCTGGACCCCGCGGAAAGCACTGGGCGCTTCCAGGACTCCATCAAGATAATCCAGGGGCTTTGGACAACCCCCGGGTTCAGCTACGAGAGCCCTTACAACAAGCTGGAGGACATTAACCTGGTTCCGCCGCCCCTGCAGCAGCCCCATCCGCCCATCTACATTGCGGCAACCCGTACCCAGGCAACCCTGGATTTCCTGGTATCCACCGGCCACAACCTCTGCATTGCCGTCGTCCAGGACACGGCGCTGGCCCTGGACCTGTGCCATCGGTTTGTTGACCAGGCAAAGGAGGCGGGACTCGACCGCCCCATATCAGAGATACCCTTCTTCCGCTACTTCTACGTGGCTGAAACGGAAGAGGAAGTATTGCGGGACACGGAAGACCGCATTAACTGGGTGGCGGACATCATGCAGTGGCGCCGATTCATCCCCAGCGGCAGTGAGGTCTATCGCCGGATGGACGACTGGCGCAGCCAACGCACCGAATTGCCCGACAGCTACGAATACCTGGCCGCTAACCGGGCCATCATCGGCACCCCCGACCAGTGCGTCGCCCAGATAAGGGAACTCCAAGCCCACGGGGTAGACTACTTCGGCTGCAATTTTGACTTCGGCGGCATGGGACGGGAGAAAGTTATGCGCTCCATGAAACTCTTCAGCGAAGAAGTAATGCCGAAGTTGGGGTGATGGCTGAATATCCGACCCCCGCAAGCCCCAGGACGATTGCAAAGCATTCATTGAACGGCTCATGGTGAGCTTGTCCAACAATCCTTCGTTTTGGGCGCGTCCTACGACAGGCTCAGGATGAGCGGAAAGGACAGGTCGCTGCAACTTCCTAATCTTCCTGCCTCAAACCCGCTCCCACCCTTTGATACCCCCTTCTTTTAGCGTTATACTGTTGCCCGGCTTGGCCCCGCGTTGGCGGATGCCAAGTCGCTATTTTGTCTGCTGAAACGTCGGTGCCAGCCAGTTTCGACCGTTCAGCCCCGGAGGCGTCGGGTGGAATTTAACATTGCAGTCCTCAGCGGAGACGGAATCGGTCCCGAAGTTACGGCGGAGGGAGTAAAAGCCATGGAAGCCGTGGCCCGCGCCTTTGGCCACACCTTTAACCTGGAATACGGGGACGTGGGCGGCATTTCCATTGACAAGCACGGCACTCCACTGACGCAGGAAGTGCAGGACCTGGCCGACTCCGCCGATGCCGTTTTGTTCGGCGCGGTGGGCGGCCCCAAGTGGGACGATCCATCAGCTGCCGTGCGGCCCGAGGACGGCTTGCTCCAGCTTCGCTCCCACCTGGGCGTTTTCGCCAACATACGTCCGGTCAAAGTCTATCCCAACCTGGTAGAGTCCAGCGTTCTCAAGCCCGAGGTGCTGGAGGGCGTGGACATGGTGGTGGTGCGGGAACTGACCGGCGGCCTCTACTATGCCGAGCCCAAGGGCCGCCACGAGACTCCCCAGGGATGGACCGGCGTGGATACCATGCGCTACAGCGAGGGCGAAATTGAGCGGGTGCTGCGGGTGGGCTTTGAACTGGCCCGGGGCCGCCGAAAAAAGCTGGCATCCATTGACAAGGCCAACGTTTTAGAATGCTCGCGGCTGTGGCGTCAGATAGCTACCCGGCTGGGAGAAGAGTACCCCGACGTGGAACTGGAACACGTCCTGGTTGACGCCTGCGCCATGCAACTGGTCCAGCGCCCCGCCCGGTTCGACGTAATCGTTGCCGAGAATACCTTTGGCGACATTCTCACCGACGAGGCGGCGGTGCTATCCGCCTCCATGGGCCTTCTGCCCTCGGCCAGCCTGGCCGACGTGCCCATAGAAGGCCGCAAAATCCCCGGATTCTACGAACCCATCCACGGCACCGCGCCCGACATTGCCGGCCAGGGAATCGCCAATCCTGTGGCTTCCACCCTCAGCGTGGCCCTGATGCTGCGCTACTCCCTGGGCCTGACTGAAGAGGCGGCCAGCGTGGAGCGCGCCGTGGACCAGGTGTTGGAAGCCGGCCATCGCACGCCGGACATTGCGGTGGAGGGAACCAACCGGGTCAGCACCACCGAAATGGGAGACCTGATTACCCATGCAATTGCAAGTTAGAAGGTAAAAGTTGGGAATTTGTCCACGACTACAGCCATCGCGTGTGGCAGAACAGCTTCTAATTTCTAACTTATAACTCCTAACTCTAAGGAGAGCCATGCCTTTCGTTCCCGACCAGGTCGGCCTTGCAGTTTCAATTCCCATATTCCTGGGCAGCGCGGCCGCCGTAATCTTCCTGGGAGTGCAGCTGGCCAAGTTTGGCGATGCCCTTGCGACCCTGACGGGCTGGGGCCGCCTCTTCGTGGGCAGCATCCTGGTTGCCCTGGCCACGTCACTGCCGGAGCTATCCAACAACATCACCGCCGTTCGCATAGACAATCCCCAATTGGCCCTGGGCAACGTGGTGGGCGCCAACATGATCAACATGTTCACCATGGCGGTGGTGGCGCTGATTTTCGGGGGGCGGCGTTTCCTGCAGCGGGTGGCCCCGGAGCAGGGTTACCTGATCGTGCTGGCGGCCATCCTGACGGGACTGGTAGTGCTCTTCGCCGGCTGGCATGCCCTGTCGCCGGGGGCTATAACGGAAGCCAACGTCTGGCAGATAGGCATTTCCTCCCTGTTCCTGATAGTCGTGTATGTCATCGGCATGCGCATCGTTTACCGCAATCGCCCGGCCGGCGCCGAAGAGGAAGAGCAAGACCCGGGCATGACCCTCAGCAAGGCCTGGACCATGTTCAGCCTGGTCTCCATCGGGGTGATCATCGCCGGCGTCTTCCTGGCCCAGAGCGCGGACTGGATTGCCGAGGCCACGGGCATTTCCTCAGGGGTGGTGGGCATCCTGGCCGTATCCATAGTTACCACCATGCCGGAAGCCTCGGCGACGGTGGCGGCGGCAAGGATGGGCGCGGCGGACCTGGGCGTGGCCGGCCTGTACGGCAGCTGCGTTTTCAACGTGACCATCCTGACCTTTGCCGACCCCTTCTTCCGAGGCGGCGTAATCATGAACTTCGCATCGCCGGAACATTTCGTTGCCGGCATAATCGCCGTTGGTCTGATCCTTTTCGGTGGCATCCTGCTCTGGGGGCGCAACCGTTTCTCTCAGCCAATCATTGTGACGGGGCTCTCCATTATGGCCGTGGCATACATAGCCGGAGCCGCTTGGGTAGCTGTCCTGGGGGCGCCCAGCTAAAGTAATCCTCTCACCGTTTTGCGGATGATTTCCGAAAGTACGGGTGAGATACTGGCCCGTTAGAGGCCGCGCAACCCCCACCGAGAAAACTCCGGTTGACGGCGCATTGAACCTGCCATAGACTTGGCCCCACCGAAACGGTTTTCGCTGGGGGTGCCATGGCCAGTCCTGCTGTCTCCGACTACGTCTCCGGGCTGAAACGACCTGACGACATAGACGCCTTCTGGGATGACGTACTTGCCCAGACTGCTGCCATACCCCTGGATGCAGCAATTACCCACGATCCGCTCCGGTCCACGTCGCAGGCTGAGGTTTACCAGGTCCATTACACCAGCCTGGACCGCGTCCGCATTGCCGGCTGGTATGCCCGTCCCGCCAATCCGCCTTCGGCGGACCTCCTGCCGGGGCTGCTGATCGTGCCGGGCTACTCCATGGAGCCGTTGATTCCCAAGAACTGGGCAGCCAGGGGATACGCGGCCTTCAGCGTGGCGCCCCGGGGCAAGCTGCGCAGTAACGGCCAGTTCAACCCGGGCTACCCGGGCCTGCTGACCCACGGCATAGTTGATCGCAATACCTACACCTACCGAGGCTTTTACATGGACGCCTGCCGAGGGGTGGACTTCCTGCTTTCCCGGGACGAGGTGGACGCCAGCAGACTGGGAGTCACCGGGCACAGCCAGGGGGGCGGCCTGGCCGTGGTAGTCGCGGCTCTGCGCCCGGAGATCAAGGCGGCTACTTCAGGGGCGCCCTTCCTGTGCGGGTTCATGGACGCCCTGGAGTTGACCGACGCCTACCCTTACCAGGAAATCGGGGACTACCTTCGCCTCCATCCGGAGAGCCGCCAGCAGGTAACGGATACGGTGGCCTATTTTGACGGAATTAACCTGGCGCCCCGGATCACCTGCCCCATGATTTTCAATATAGGGTTGCAGGACAGCACCTGCCCGCCGGAAACGGGATACGCCCTGTTCCGGGCGATAAGCAGCGAGGACAAGACCCTGTACGACTACGACGGTTACGGCCACGACGCCAGCAACCACACCCATGGCCGGGTGATTGACGAATTCCTGGCGAAACACCTGGAACCCTGAACCGAGCCTGGCTTTTTCGCCCCTCCTGGGCTTGTCTAGTAACTTATTAAACCCGGAGCCGTCCAGGACACACCGACCTCATCCAAAGCGCCAACAAGCAAAAGGCAAGTATGACCTCAAGAACGAACACCAAACCGGAAAATTTTGATTCCTTCTGGCAGACGGTCCTGGAAGAACTGGCATCCTTGCCGCCGGCCGCCGAAGTCGAGGAAATCCCTCTGCGGTCCACCGAATTTGCCACCACCTATGGCGTAAGGCTGACATCCATTGGCCCATACCGGATTTTTGGCTACCTGAGCATTCCCAAGTCGGCCGATGGCGGATTCCCTGCCCGCTATTTCCTGCCCCGTTACGGCAGCGTGGCCGACCTGGTTCCCCAGGGAAGTTCCAACAGCCAGCGACGGGATTACGTGACCTTTTCGATTTGCGCCCGGGGTCAGCGGCGCTCCGACAGTCCCTATGCGGCCAGTTTTCCCGGCCAGCTTACCGACGGGATTGACGACCCTGCAACCTACATTTACCGGGGCATCGTGGCCGACTGTTGCCGGGGCCTGGAGTACCTGGCCCAGCATCCGGCGGTTGACGGTACCAGGATCGCCGCCATCGGCACGGATCTGGCGCTGATAACAGCATCGCTTAGCTCCCTGGCTACCCACCTGGTCTGCACGCCGGTAACCTTTCACCAGGCCCTGGAACGGGCCGCCGCTACGTCGGCATATCCGCTGGAGGAATTGAACGATTACCTGCGCCTGAATCCCGACCGGCGGGATGATGTGGACCGAACTTTGTCCCACTATGACTTGCGTTGGTTCGCTCCCGGGGTAAATGCTACTTCCCTGCTGATGGCCGAGGCAGCGGGCGGTCCACTGGATGGCGCGGCCCTGGCGCCCATGGCCGAGGATATCAAGGGCGATGCCCTGGTACGCGAATCGGAGAATTCGGGCTATCGGGACGGCGTTTTCAGCGAGTTGTGGCTTACGGAGCAGCTGGGTATGCCGGAACCCAGCCTGCCGCCCCACTGGAGGCAGTAGGAATATCCCTTACTGATTTCGAGCATCTCACCCCACTCATCCTGGACCCTCCAGGAATACCTGCCTCCCAGGAATATCCCGGAAAGCCCTGAAGGAGCCGTACCCCAAATGCCCTACCTTTCCCTCCCTGGTGTTGACCTCTGGTTTGAGGATACGGGCGGAGCCGGCACACCGGTAATTCTGCTCCACGCCGCTTCGGGAACGACAGAGTGCTGGATTCACCAGTTGCCCACTTTCACCGCCGCGGGCTACCGGTGCATCTCTTATGACCGCCGCACCTGGGGACGGTCACGGCCCACCGACTCCGGGCCCCATCCCGGTTTTGCTGGAGACGACCTTCACGCCTTGCTGGACTCTCTCGCACTCGATCGTGTCCACCTGGTGGGTACCGCCGCCGGCGCCATTCCTGCGTTGGATTACGCCTTGAGCCACCCCGAGCGGGTGCGGAGCCTGGTGGCAGCTAATACCATCGGCGGCGTCCAGGATGACGACTACCTGGACCTGCAACGCCGCCTCCGTCCCCAGCAAATCCAGGACCTGCCCGTGGAACTGCGGGAGCTGGGGCCCTCGTATCGGGGCAGGGACCCGGAAGGAGCGGCCCGCTGGCTGGAAATAGAGATGGTCAGCCGGCCCTACGGTCCCATTCCGACCCAACCGCTCAGGGAACCAATAACCTACCAGCGGCTGGGCACCATGCAGGTCCCGGTGATGGTATTGTCGGGAGAGGCAGACCTGCTGTCGCCGCCGGCCCTGATGCGACTGCTATCCGACCACATTCCCACCAGCCGCTTCGTGTCCCTGCCCTACGCCGGCCATGCGGGTTTCTGGGAACGCCCCCACGTCTGGAACGGCCTGGTACTGGAGTTTCTGGGCCAGTATTGATTTTTCTATCCACGAATGGGCACGAATACTCACTAATGCCATCTATTTCCCAATTGGATGACTTGCCTCGAAATGACCATCAAGGTTAGCTCTCAGCCAAGCCACATTAGTGAACATTCGTGTATATTCGTGGACAAAAAAGAGGAGAAACTGAAATGCCAAGAATCACGCTAAACTTGGGAGAAGACTCGGGCCGTACGGCTACAGGGGCGACCTGGCGTTATGCCATTGGCTACGTGCCCGGCGCGGAAAATGGGGGACTGGTTTTTGAAGGCGGAGAGCCCAGCCCGGCCCGCCTTCCCGATTATGATGACTCGGGCTGGGAGGAGATTACCGACCTGCCCCAGCGCAACTCCGGCGGTTTCACCTTTTGCTGGTACCGTACCAGGATAACCATCCCCGAAACGGTGGACGGCAACCCTACCGGCGGGATGCGGGTGCAGTTTGAGACCTGCGTGGACGATTATGGGGAGATATGGATTGACGGGGAGTGCAACCGCGACCGGGGAACCGTTCAGGGATTCAACACTCCCCAGCGGACGCTGGTTTCCCAGTCCGTGCAGCCCGGCGACCAGCACACCATAGCCATCCTGGCGGTCAACGGTCCGCTGGGGGCGCCCTTCGGCACCGTTTTCGTCCGTTACGCCAACCTGGGGTTTGAGTGGTAAGGTTGGCTATCTGCCAGTCTTAGGGGGCCGCTGAGGTAGTCCCTTCCCCCTTGATGGGCCAACAGGGCTAGATACAATCCCCTCCCCCTTGATGGGGGAGGGTTAGGGTGGGGGTGATAGCTTGCCAACGACCATTTCCCCCTCACCCTAACCCTCTCCCACCAGGGGAGAGGGGACTTATTCAGACCTTCCAGAGATTAAACCGCCACCTCCGCTCCCGTATCCGAGGCTTGCTGGATGCAGTCAATGAACTTGTGCAGGCGCACCGCCTCGGCAAAGTCGGGCTGGCCGCCGCTGCCCTGCCGGATGCTCTCTCCGAACTGGTAGTACATCTGGCCCACGTTGTAGGGCGCGCCCAGGGGCATGCTTTCCAGGACCCAGGTGTAGCTGGCCGGAACGGGCAAGTCCTCCAGCCGGTTGCCTCCCCGCACGCCCTGCACCCGGGTGCCCACGTGGTTGGGCGACTCGTCGGATGACGCGACCAGGGTTCCCTCGCTGCCGTAGATTTCCATTCGGTAACCGCTGCCGGCCCAGGGATTGCTGGCCACGTGCGCCGAGGCCACTCCGCCGGAGGCCAATCTGCCGCTGACCAGGATATTGTCCGGCGCCGTTACTTCCACGTGCTGCTCGGTGTCGGTCTCGTACCACTGGTTTACCTGGGTACTGACCACGGCGGAAACGTGGCTGAAGTCGCCCACCACGAATCGCAGGGCATCTATGGTATGACCGTTGGTAATGGTCAGCGTATTGGCGCCCAGCTCCCGGTCCCGCTGCCAGGTGCGGTCGGAGGTACGCCGCAAGCCACCGTCGGATATGCGGCTGACGTGACAGGACAATACGTCGCCCACGTAGCCGTCGGCCACCAGGTCCTTCAGGTAAAGCATGGCCGGGTTGCCCCGGGCCTGGAGCCCCACCATATTGCGGACACCCGTGGATTGGGCCAGGGCCGTCATTTCCTCGGCCTCGGCAGTGGTTCGGCCCAGGGGCCACTCGGTATAGACGTGCTTGCCGGCGTTCAGGGCCGCCATGGTGGGTTCGAAGTGGCTGGGCACACGCAGGCAGACTACCACCGCGTCAATCTCCGGGTGCTCCAGCATCTTGCGATAGTCGTCGAAGGCGTACTTGGCGCCGTAGGCCTGCCGCGACTCCTCCGCGCTTTCCATGCGGGTGGTACACACCCCGGTCAGTTCAAACTCGGGGCTTGCCACCACCGCCGGCAGATGGGCGCGGGGCGCCCAGCCCCGGTGAATGTTGGCCCCGATTATCCCCAACCTGATCTTGTCAGCCATTTCGCCTCTCCGCTTCCATCCACGAATGGATACGACTGTTCGATATTGCGTTAATACCGGGCGCGGCCGGCTCAGGGCCGGCGTCTTCAATTCGATACCAGTGAAGCCGCTTACCCCTCGCCCAGTTCCTTCATCCGGGGCAGCACCCGGCGACCAAAGAGTTCCACCTGTTCCATAACCCCCCCGTGGGTCATTCCAGGCTGCTGAAAGGCCAGGTCCACCACGCCCGCGCCGCAGCGGTGGTGCAGTTCTTCCAGTTGGGCGGCCACCGTTTTCGGGCCGCCCACGAAATTCAACTGGGCGCGAGGGGGACGGGCCGCATTGGCTGGCGGATCGCTGTCGGCACGGGAGTCGTACCTGGCGCCGTTGCGGGCGGCCAGCACCGCCCGGGCGAGGGACGAACTGATGGACAACCCCCGTTCCACACCCCGGGCGTGAAGGCTATTCAGGAAGTCCTCGGCTTCGGCATCGGTTTCTGCTAGACAGATACCACCACGATAGACGATGTGCTCTGAAGACGGCCACCACCCGGCTTGCGCGCACCAGGTTCGGTATTTGTCTGCGATGCGGGCAGTATTTTCCACAGATTCGTAGGCAATGCCCAGGCCCAGCCGGTTGTCGGCGGCATACTTGATGGTGTCATCGCTGCGGGTGGCCACGATGGCCGGCGGCATGGGCCGCTGCACCGGCTTGGGCCATACCGATACGGTGCGGTAGTGGTAGTAGCGGCCCTCCCACGCGAAGGGCTGGGGCTCGGTCAGGGCCCGCAGCACCAGGTCCATACCCTCGAGGAGCTTGTCGCGCCCCTCGTTGGGGTTGAGATCGTAAACCTGGTCCTCGCTAAGAGTGCCCCGCATGAAGGCCACCACCAGGCGCCCCTCGGTCAGGTTATCCAGCATCCCGATTTCCTCGGCGGCCCGGACGGGGTTCAGGATGGGCAGAAGTTGTCCCAGGAGAGCAATCCTCACCCGCTGGCATTGCTGGGCCACCGCCGCCGCCATAACCGCCGGATTGGGCGTGGTGCGGTTGCCCGAGTAGTGGTGCTCCGAAAGGCTGACCCAGTCGAAACCGACCTCCTCCGCCAGGCGGCACTCGGCCATGCCATCGCGGTAGGACTGCATAGCCACTTCGGGGTCGTAGAAGGACGCGGGCACCGGCCAGCCGGCGGGAAACTTTTCCCGCTCCAGGTATCCCATGCAACCAAAATAAGAGGCTTTCATACTGCTGCACCCCGGCGGCAACGAGCTTTCAGTGGTGGGATCTCTTTAGTTGCCTACTGCCTCTGCCGCAATCCCGCTCTACAGGCGAACGGCGGGCGTCAGGACTGGACGGCGTACTTGATGTGGTCAATTTGAGGCGAACCGGACCCTTTAGTCAAGCAAATGCTGACCAGGTCTATGCGCCACTGGATTTCGTTGCTAACCTTGCAGGCGTTTGCGAGGTCAACCTCAAACGGTTCGTGGTTCTGCAGGAAATGCTGGGCGGTGGCCACGAGGTTACCGGCCTTCCGCCGGGTAATGGACTCCTGGGGCGAACCGTAAGCGACGGAACGCCGGGTACGCACCTCCACGAAGGCCAGTTCTTCCCCGTCCCGGGCCACCAGGTCTATTTCACCCCAGGGGCAACGGTAGTTGGCGGTCAGAATGTCGCAACCGGCGGACCGGAGGAATCCGGCGGCCAGGTCCTCACCCCGCTTACCCAACTGCACCCGTGACTTAGCCATCTCAGTCGTCTCCCGAGAGCAAGGCAGCCTGTCGCAGGGGAGCAAAGGACCGGCGGTGCAGGGGGCAGGGCCCCAACAAGGCCAGTTGCTCCCGGTGCAACGCTGTGCCATAGCCCTTGTTGCGAGCGAATCCATAGCCGGGGTAGAGGGAATCCGCTTGCTGCATGGTCCGGTCGCGGGTGACCTTGGCAATTATTGAGGCTGCCGCAATTGAATAGCTGCGGGCATCCCCCTTTACCAGGGTCTGGTAGGGGTAGGGACATTCCTTGATGGGAACGTAGTCCAGGAGCAGGTGTTCAGGCACAACCGGGAGGCCCTTCACCGCCCTCAGCATGGCCCGGATTACGGCCCGCCCGATGCCGATTCGGTCAATATCAGCCGCCGATTCTTCCACCACGGACACCGCCGCCGCATGTTCGTTAATCAGCTCAAAGGCCGCTTCCCGCTGCCTGGCGGAGAGACGCTTGCTGTCATCCAGGGCTTGAAGCCAGGGTTCATCGCCCGACGTGCCAACCGGCAGCACCACGGCAGCGGCGGCAACCGGACCGGCCAGCGGTCCTCGCCCGGCCTCATCCACCCCCGCCACCACCTCCAATCCCTGGCGGAAAAGGCTGAGCTCGCAGGAAAAGTCAGGCACGCGATGCCGTGCCGGATGAAATCAGAGAATTGTGGAGCGCTTGTTCAGTCAATAAACCCACCTCCCAGCACCACGTCTCCCCGGTAAAAGACCGCCGCCTGGCCCGGGGTGATGGCCCGCTGCGGCTTTTCAAAGACCACCAGGGCGCCCTCGGTCTGCGGATGCAGCATGGCAGGGGCCTCTTCAAACTTGTAGCGAATCTTGACCTTCACGGGTGTCGGCTCGGACGGGACTCGTCCCGCCACGTAGTTAACCCGGGAAACGGTGAGGCTGTCGCGGTACAGGGCTGATTCGGGCCCCACCACCACCTGGTTGGAGCTGGCATCTACCCTGGTCACGTACAGCGGCTCGGGGCCGGTAATGCCCAGACCCCGCCGCTGGCCCACGGTGAAGAATTCAATGCCCTTGTGCTGGCCCAGCAGGTTGCCCTCCTGGTCAACGATGTCTCCGCCGGCGGGGACATCGCCGGCGCTGGCAATGTGCTCCTCGAGGAAGGCCTTATAGTCGCCAAAGGGAATGAAGCAGATGTCCTGGCTGTCCGGCTTTTCCGCGTTGGGGAAATTGGCGTCCAGGGCCAGCTGCCGGATAGCCTCCTTGGAGTAGCCACCCACCGGCATGAGGGTGCGGCCCAGTTCCTCCTGCCCCATGCCGAACAAGACATAGGACTGGTCCTTGGCAGGGTCCAACCCCTTTTTCAGGGAGAGACCATCGGGACCGTCTTCTATGCGGGCGTAATGTCCGGTGGCCACGAACCTGGCATCCAGGATGGAGGCCCGGGTGGACAGGAAGTTGAACTTGATCTTGTCGTTACAGGCAATGCAGGGGTGCGGAGTGCGCCCCTGCTGGTACTCGGAGCAAAAATAGTCAATTACGTGCTCCTGAAACTCCCGCTGCACATTCAATACGTAGTGAGGCACGCCCAGCCGGTGACAGACGATACGGGCATCCTCCACGTCGTCCACGGTGCAGCAACCCCGGTAGTAATCGGGCAGGTCGGCTTCATCCAGGCTGTAGAGCTTCATGGTAACGCCGACCACGTCGAAACCCTGCCGCTGCAGGAGCAGGGCAGCAACCGACGAGTCCACGCCGCCGCTCATAGCGACGACAACCCGGTTTTCGGGCGATATAGCCATAGTCGGGTTAGCGTAGCATACGGGGAGTTGGCGGTACAAGGATGGGTTGTCAGGGGCTAGTAATCGTAGGGGCGGTTAGCGCACCGCCCCGACCCGTGGTGCGGGTTGAAGCCTGTCTGGTATAAACAAATGACGCAGCCGCCCCAATTAACCGTGTAGATCTAG
>VXOH01000088.1:18955-33381 GCA_009840135.1 Chloroflexota bacterium
AAGCCTCCGTGCGGGCGCGGCGCCCCCCCCCCCCCCTACCCTTGGTCCTGGTTGACGCTGAGGTGGCTAAACGCACGAATCGGAACGGTGTCTTTTCCGGTTGCCCACTTGAAGACAATACGTGGCTGAAAAGGGAAGGGCAGCCACAAGGGCTGCCCCTACGGAACGCAGTACCGGCGGCGAGGGTCTTCGAAGAGGGAACCCCTGCCGCCAACGTTGTTAGACCTCTTCAGCTACCACGGGGTTGGACAGGCTGCCGATGCCCGGTATCTCAATCTCCACCACGTCTCCGGGACTCAGTTGCTCCACCGAGCCCGGCGCGCCGGTGAGAATGATGTCCCCGGGGCGCAGGGTCACGAACTGGCTGATGCCGCTGACGGTGTAGTAGCAGTCATAAATCATGCCCGAGGTGCTGCCCCGGTCATGCTCCTGCCCGTTGAGGCGGGTGATTATCTCCAGGTTGTGAGGGTCCACGTCCGTCTCTATCCAGGGCCCGACAGGACCAAAGGTATCGCACATCTTGCGCCGCCAGTTGGAAAGGTCGGCGGCCCAGGAGCCCTCACCGCTCACGTCGTTGGCGATGGAGTAGCCCAGGATGAAGTTGGGGGCGTCCTCGACCGATACCCGCCGGCAGGGTTTGCCGATGACTATCAGCAGTTCGCCCTCATAGTGAACGTAGTCGGATTCGGCAGGCAGGACGATATTCTCGCCGGGGCCGATGATGCAGTTGGCCCCCTTCTGCCAGGGCCGGAAGGCCGAAGAGTCCCGCTGGATGCGCTCCGTGTCCAGTGCCTCTTCCTGGTGCGCTATGTGGGCCGCGTAGTTAAGGCCCACGGCCCAGTAAGCGGTGGGCACCGTGGGCGGCAGCAGCCTGACCTGGCTGAGGGGGTAGGATGCGTCGGTGATGGAATGCTCACCAAATATGCTGCCCTGGATCACCCGGACCTGGTCGCCCTCCACCAGTCCATAGCTCTCCCAGGGGCCAACGCTGAATCTGGCCAGTTTCATACGGTTACCTCCGGCAACAGTTTCGAGTTGGGAGTTCTCAGTTGGAAGTTCACAATCACAAGCGTCAGTCCTCTGTAAGACTGGGGAAGCATTGATAAACCCCGATTTCGGACTCTTAACCCGGTATGTGGACGACAGCCTCGACCTCGACCAGGAACTCCGGGCGCACCAGGGCGGCTACCACAACGGTGGAGCTGGCCGGTGGGCTGTTGGGGAAAGTCTCCGAGCGGACGGCGCTGAAGGCCGGGTAATCGTCCAGGTTGACCAGGAAGGTGGTTATCTTGACCACGTCCTGCATGGTGGCCCCGGCCGCCTCGACGATAGTGCGGATCCGTGCCATCACCTGGCGGGTCTGGGCGGCACAATCGCCTTCGCCCACCAGCTCGCCGTCGGCGCCCTGGGCTATCTGGCCCGACACAAAGAGCAGCTCGCCCACTCGTACGCCGGGAGAAAAGGCAGGGCTGGCGGCCAGCCCGTCGGGGACTATCGGTACTCGTTCTGACATGGTGATGCCTCCGGTAATGTTTGTTTGGTTCGCTTTGTAAGCCACGAGTTGACGCGGGGTTATGATACCATTCCCAGAATACTCCTTCGATAACTACATAAAGGGAGTCCGCGGGGCAAGTCAGAAATAACATTCGGGAAGCTAGTATGACCACTAACAATATGGGGACACCGGGTCATCCAGAAAGCGTCTCCCATTGGGTAAACAAGGTGATGTACCGACAGAAGCTAGAGCAGTTCAGGAAACTGCAGCATGGCTTTTGGGTATTCTTCAATAACTGCTGTGGTAAATGTGAAGCAGGCTGGTACGTAGAAAATATCCTGAAGGATGTGACCAAAGTTGAGGAAGAATGCGATTATGGTCCCTATAGGCCCGATATCATTTTGTGGAAAGGCGAAAAGCCGTTCTTGATCATAGAAGTTGTCGCTACTTCTCCTCCCTCCCAAGAAAAGGTCAACTATTTCTTGTCTAACGGCATTGACATCATAGAAATGAGCGGCAACAGGACACCGGAAGAGAGTGCCATAATTGACCTCCACATTTCGCCATCCAACTGCCGTAAAAGGCAACGTGACCGGTTAAATGCTCTTTGGAAGCATCTTATTGAATCAAATGATCCACGAATCGGCGTCAGGGAGGACTTTCGAAGCGACGATAGGAAGTTACGGGAATGGCAACAGAGAGAGCGACGGTGGGAAAGGGTTAAGCAAGGAGTGATCAGTGGGGAGCTAAAGTGCGCGAGATGTGGGGCGGGATTTGACCATGACGAAGAGCACACGTCATTTTCTCAGATTTGGAAACACAAACGAAGAGACGGCTCCTGTGGACTCGTTCCATTTTGCGACAAGTGTAGCTTCGAAGTGCGAACAAGTTGGGGCGGAGGGGTTCCTGAAGATGCAGCGCTTTGGGCTTCCCATGAAGACTGTCCTCAGTGTGCAGAGAGTCTCTCCAAGCAGTTCCCTGACCTCAACAGTCCGCCAGTTCCTACGCTAATTATGCCGGGTGATAAATTTTCCCGTCTGGTAAGCCCACCTAGGCCACGGACCCAACAATATGTGGTAGGCGAAAAAACCGTCTCTAAGGAAGAACTACAGGCTATAGCCATGAGGTTTAAGGTTGGTTTGAAAGGAGCAGCCAAAGACTTGTGCATGACTTCCAATCGTATGGTCATTCGGATGATTGAGAATTTGGAAGAAGTAATGAAATCCGTTTTGTATTCAAACAATATACTCGAATGGAACTGGTCAGAGGCGGTTGGTGAGAGTTATCTACCAGCGTTCATGGATGCAGGTGGTCTTCAAGGCGACAGGTTCTTCTATCCGAAGCGGTGGGGCTGGGAACCCAAAGCATGAGTTGGCATGTGAACTATGAAGCCGAAGATATCAGGCGACAAATACCTCAAAGTCACGTATGACAAAAATCTGGACATTCTCTATGTCCTCGTTCCCAACCGAAAGATCGAGACTTCCAGCGAAGTAACCTCGCCCCTGATAATAGACTTCGGCAGCGAGGAAGACGGCTTTGACGTGGTAGGTTTCGAACTTCATGCCGCGTCCGAGTATTTGAAGCCTCTATTGAGTCCCGACGGTGAGGAGATTCTGGCGCCATGAAATTCGGCATTAACCTGGGCGGCGGCAACCTTCCCCACGAGTCCCGGTCCGAGTCTTTTGAGAGCAAGCTGGAAAAGTCCCGGCTGGCTGCCAAGTTGGGCTACCATTCCCTGTGGACCGGCGCGGCCTACCTGAACAACGATTTCCACGCCACCCTGTTGCTGGCCCGGGTCGCCGCAGAAGCCCCGGACCTGGAGTTGGGCTTTGTGGGCCTGCTGCCCCTTTACCACCCGGTGGAGGCGGCGGAACAGCTTTCCACCCTGGACGTCATCTGCGGCGGCAAGCTGGTGCTGGCGCCGGCCCTGGGCTGGCGGGACTTCCAGTTTGAGGGATTCGGCATCCCCAAGACGGAGCGGCTATCCCGGTTCCGGGAAGTTCTGGAAACGATGAAGGAACTGTGGGGCGAAGAACGGGTTACCCACCAAGGCCATCACTTCCAGATGACCGACGTTCCTCCGGTGGGAGCGCCCCTGCAGCGTCCCCATCCACGGATATACATCGCCGCCAACCAGGACCGGGGAGTCCGTCGCGCTGCCCGGCTCTCCGACGGCTGGCTGGTCAGTTCCCGTTCAACCCTGTCCACCATCGCGCGGCAGGTGGAAATCTACCGGGAGGCGGCACAGGCGGCCGGCAAGAAACCTTACATCTCGGCGTGGCGCGAAATGTTTATCGCCGACAACCGGGATGAGGCCATACGCATCGCCCGACCCCACGTGGAATGGCTGTACCAGGACCGAGCGGCCTCGGGTCACAGCCAGGAACTGCCGGAAGCTGACCGCATTGACGTGGGATTCGAGCAGGTGCTGGAAGGCCGCTTCATCATCGGCAGCCCCGACGAGTGCGCCGCCGAAATTGAGAAGTACCGGGAACTGGGCATTGAGGAACTGGTCCTGCGTTGCCAGTGGCCCGGCATGCCCAATGACGACTCGCTGCGGGCGGTTGAACTCTTCGGTAAAGAAGTGCTGCCCCGGTTTTCTTGACCCCGTTTTTTCCGCGAAGAAGCAGGAAACACAAACAGGTAGGGGCGGACCTGTGTGTCCGCCCCCGTTTGTTCAGCCCCGTTTGTTCAGGAACCTGTTGCTGTCGAAAAGCAGCCCCTACGCCCCCACAAACTCCCGAATAGCCGAAAAATACTCGTTGATGCCTCGATACAATAAATCGTTGTGTCCCGCCCCGGGGATGGTAAGGATGCACTTCCGCTCCGAGGCAAAGCTTTCGTGCATCTCCCTGGCCTGTTCCACGGGTGCCAAGGTATCCATCTCTCCGTGGATTACCAGGGCTGGCAGGGTTATTGATGACACCTTGGCCCGGTACCCCGCTTCCAGTTGCTCCGCGATGGTGGGGTCCACCCCAAAGCAGAAGTTGCCCAGGATGGGCCGGCCGCTTTCGATGATTACCCCCTTAAGCGCTTCATCGGGGCTGTTGGTTGCCAGCTCAAAGGCGGCGTGGCGGCCCATGGAGCGGCCCATGACAAAAAGGTTCCCCCTATATCCGGCGGCTTGCAGTATGTTTACGGCTTCATCGCGCACCTGGTGGGCATCAGCCAGCATGGTGCTGAAGGAGGGCAGGCCTCCGCTGTTGCCGTAGCCCCGGTAGTCGGCCACGAAAAAATTGACTCCTACCTGGTTGTAGATGGGAGCGATGTTGTCGTAGTCCGCGGCGGTCTCACCGTTTCCGTAGAAGAAGAGAATCGTCGGCTGTTCCTGGCCCGCTGGGAAGAAGCGGCAGGACAGGCTTATATCATCGGTGACTGGAACGGCAAAGTCCTGGGCGCCGGAGGGCGTCGGGGTCCAGTTCCGCCGGGGGTAAAAAGAGTTCATGGAAATTTCCGGCCGGTCAAGGGCGGAATAGTCGGTGGTGGTCATTGGTAACCCTCCGGGTTGAATCAAGAATTAAGAACGGACCTCATCGAATCACAGAACAGGCTATAAAAACACTTCCTGATTCTTAACTCTTAGCCTCTAACTGACTTCCCCGTAAGCCCACGACTTTATCAAGTGGTGGGCAATGGCGATGGGGCCGGGCAGGCGCAGCTTCTCGCTCTTGTCTTCCAGGGCCAGCAGCACCTCGGAGCGGTTGAACCACTGGACGTCGGTCATCTCCTCGTCGTCCATGTTTATGCCGGTTGTGTCGGCCTCGGCATGGCAGCCGATCATCAGCGATGATGGGAAAGGCCATGGCTGGGATGAGTGGTATCGCACGTTCTTGACGCGAATGCCAGCTTCCTCCATTACCTCACGGGCCACGGCTTCTTCGATGGCCTCGCCCTGGTCCATGAAGCCGGCAAGGGCCGAATAGCGGTTCATGGCCTGGAGGCGACCCCGGGACTGTCCCAGCAGGCAGCGGTCGCCGTCAAAGACCAGCATGATGATCACCGGGTCGGTGCGGGGAAAGTGCTCGGCCTTGCAGGCAGGACACTCCCTCTTCTGCCCGCCTCGTTTCACCACTGTGGGGTAGCCGCATACGGAACAGAAACGGTGGCGGTTGTGCCAGTTGACCTGGGCCCGACCCTGGGCCATTATTCCGGCTTCTGGAGCGCTCAGCAGGTTCTCGGCGGCGGCCCGGGCCTCCTCGAAACGGTAGCCGCCCATGGCCTCGACGGCCACGGCTGCGTTTTCGTCGGCAGACAAGTCAATGGCGAAGTAGGTGGCGCCATCCTGCAAACCCAGGAGCAGGGGAGCAGCGCCGTTAACGTGAGGCTCCAGGTCCTGCCAGGTCAGCCAGCCAAGGGCCGGCTCCCCGTTGCCCGCGGCATCGGCATTCACCAGCACGTTGGGCCCCCGCATGGGCAGAAACCGGCTGTCAGGGTCTTTCGCCTTTTCGGCAATCCAGTCTTCGTCCCTTCGCTCCACCTCGCACCGGTCCAGGGGATTGCCGGCGAACACGTGCTGATAGAAGTCCATGAACAGTCCCCCCGTACGGTAGAAATTTGTCCACGAATATACACGAATGGGCGCGAATATTCTAACCGGCAAGACATTAACCAGGGCAATCGCGCCTCAATTCTTGCCCTTCACTCGAATGAGTGGTCATGTCGTCCTGAGCTTGCCGAAGCACCTTAAATCCATTCCCTCAGCCCGGTTACGGGTCCGCAAGCTGGATTGTGGCCGCTTTGTGGGATGGAGTTTAGATCCTTCGCTCCGCTCAGGATGACGGTACTGGGCGGTCAGGATTACAGTGCTGGGCGGTCAGAGGGACATTCATTTATGACGTAATCGCCCAAGGCAATAGTGAACATTAGTGCCCATTGGTGGAACGGCTACTGAAGATTCTCGATTTGAACCGGTTCCACGGGTTCGGCCAGTTCGAAGCCGAAGACCCGGGAATAGAAATACAGTTCCCCGTCCAGCGAACGGCGAATATTCTCGGCCCGGCGGAAACCATGCTGCTCACCTTCGAAAGGGATGTAGGCGCAGGGGATCCCCTTGGCTTTAACCGCCTCGAACATCAGCTCTGCCTGGCTGGGCGGTACGATCTTGTCTTCCAGACCCTGGAAAAGAATCAGGGGGCAGGACAGACCCTCGGTGTGGTGGATGGGAGACCGCTCCTGGTACAGGTCCTGCCGCTCCGGGTAGGGGCCGACGAGCTGGTCCAAGTAGCGTGACTCGAACTTGTGGGTGTCCTCGGCCAGGGCCGCCAGATCGCTGACGCAGTAGTGGCTGGCGCCCGCCCCGAATACGTCACGGAAGGCTAGGGCGGCCAGAGTGGTGTAACCGCCGGCGCTGCCCCCGTCAATGGCCAGGCGGTCACCGTCCACCTCACCCCGGGCCCCCAGGTAGAGGGCTCCGTTAATGCAATCGTCCACGTCCACGATGCCCCACTGTCCCTTGAGACGGTCCCGGTATTCCCGTCCGTAGCCCGTGCTTCCACCGTAGTTAACGTCCAGCACGGCGATGCCGCGACTGGTCCAGTACTGGATGGACAGGCTCATGGCGCGGGAGGCCGCCGCCGTCGGGCCGCCGTGGCTCTTCACCAGCAGGGGAGGTCTCTCCCCTTCAGGAGCAACGTAGTCCTTGTTGAGGGGCGGGTAGTAAAAGGCGTGGGCGGTTAGGCCGTTTTCGGTGGGGAACTCGATGGGCTGGGCGGCGGACAGATACCCGGGGTCCACGGTCAGAGAGCTGGCCTTCCGCAACGGCTCAGCCGTGCCCGTTTCCAGGGAGAGCCTGTACATGGAAATGGGGTCAGTGGTGGATCCGGCCCCGAATACCGCCTGGCCCGCGTCCACCTTGACGTCGGCGCGGCCCATCTCGGAGAAGGGCAGGCCCAGGTCGGTCAGGTCGCCGCCGTTGGTGTCCAGCGAATACAGTGCCCAGGTTCCCCGGTCGTTGGCGGCGCAGATGATTCTATCCTCGGAGGCGAAACCGTAGGTGGCGGCCCCGAATACCCAGTGGGGTTTGCTGAACTCCATCTCCAGCGGACCGGTCACGGGCTCCACTTCGCCGGAGTCTCCCCGCCGGTAAAGGTTCCACCAGTTGGTGCGGTCAGATACAAAGTACAGCCTCCCATCGGGTGACCACTCGGGCTGCAGGATGGACTCGTTGGGCCCCCCCGCCACTAGTTGCGGTTCCCCGGGTAGTCCATGGGCGTCCACTGAAGCCACCCACAACTCCACCTCGTCCCAGGGCATGTTGGGGTGGTTCCAGGAAAGCCAGGCCATACGGGACCCGTCGGGGCTCAAGCGGGGGGACGAGTAGAAATCGCTGCCCGACACCAGGGTGCGAACAGACCCGTCGGCCAGGGAAACGGCGGCAACCGTATTTACGGGTTCGGGACCGTCTCCGGTATGGTCTTCGTGAACACAGACCAGTCGGTTGCGGCCGGCATCAACAACGAAGTCGGCGAAACGCAGTCCGGCTACCGGATCGGCTGAAGCAGTAATGGGCTCCGGTTGTCCTCCCGGCTGTTGCCGGAACAGGCGCTGGTCTTCGAAGTTGGTGAAATAGATTACTCCGTCAGCGACGGCAAAGTCTCCATCACCGTATTCGTGGACCCGGGTCCGAACGTTGAAGGGTCGGGGCGTCATGTCTTCCGTATTGCCATCAGGGGAGCGGCGGACAATGACCCGCCGGCCGCCTTCGGAGGGACGGGACTCCAGCCAATAAATATACTCGCCATCCAGGGCAATGCCCCCAAAGCCCACAGCTTCGGCCACGATGGACTCGGAGGTTATGGGCGACTTCCAGGAGCCGTAAGGAGCAACAGTGGGCATGGTTTGGTCACCTAACTTTGGACTTGTTCCAGATTTTGTTCGGAGGCCGGGAACGGCCGGCTACGCGTTATCCCCAACAGGCGCGAGCAAGTATCTCGCGCCTGCATGAATCTCTCGGGTTGGGTTTTTTCAACTATTGCTTCTAATCGTCGGCAGCGGCAGAAACCTCATCAACGGCCACTCCTTCGGGCCACCAGGGATCATCATAATCGCTCCAGATGTCTTTGATGTGAGGCATCACTTCCCGGGCGAAGAGTTCCGTGTTTTTGAGAGTAAGGTCTTTGGGCATGGTGCCAATGTGGAGCAAGCACATAAGATGGCCCACCCGCAGCAGATTTATGGCCTCGGTCAGCTTCTGCCGTACCGTCTCTGGACCGCCGGCGATGACGTGGCCCTGCTCGACAAAATCCTCCCAGCCCAAATCGCTGGCGGCCTTCTGCGCTTCCTCCCCAATCTGGGGCCGCAGGGATTCCCGCACCGAGGTAATGGAGCGATACCCGGGCGATTCGGCAAAAGGAGCGTGGATACGCAGCATCTTCTGGTAGAAATACTTGACGTGCTCTTCGTACTCCTCCTTGGCCGACTCATCGGTCTCTGAGACGCAGATCAGCTGCAGAAAGCCCAGGCGGTAGGGATTGTCGTCAATTCCCCGCTCGGCCACCCGGTTCCAGAAGCCGTCAACCACCCTCTTGCCCCGCAGGTAGCCGAAGTAGCTCAGGTAGCAATAGACGTAGTCCCGGTCCAGCACCCAGTCCCAGGTCTCCAGGCTGCCGCTGCCCGGAATCCAGACGGGCGGATGGGGTTGTTGCAGGGGACGCGGCCAGATGCTCACGTAGCGCAGTTTGTTGTACTTGCCGTTGAAGATGAAGGGTTCCCTTTCCGACCAGGCTTTCATAATCAGGTCGTGGGCCTCGGTGTGCTTCTCCCGCAGGGTGATGGGAACCTGGCCGTAGGAGAAGGTGGTGTCCATGGAGGTCCCCACCGGGAAGCCGGCTACCAGGCGGCCGCCGCTCATCAGGTCCAGCATGGCCATCTCTTCCGCCACCCGCAGAGGAGGCTGGTACAGGGCCAGGCTGTTGCCCAGCACCACCAGGGCCGCACGGGAGGTGGACCGGGAAAGCACCGACGCGATGAGGTTGGGCGACGGCATAATGCCGTAGGCGTTGTTGTGGTGCTCGTTAACGCACACCCCGTCAAAGCCTACTTTGTCGGCGAACTGCAGCTCATCCAAATAGTCCGTGTAGTGATGCTGTCCCAACTCAGGGTCAAAGTTTTCGTTGGGCAAGTCCACCCATGCGCTGTGGTGCTTCGACTCAAAGTCCTGGGGCAGGTGCTGGTAGGGCATCAGGTGGAAGAAGGAGACTTTCATAACGCTCTCCTGAAGCTTCTATTGGTATAAAGAGATTGGGGACGGTGTTGGTCGAATGATAGCACATAGCTGGCGCAGGCCATACCGGAGCGCTGCCCTTAGCGCTGCCCCCGCCACTTCCATGGGAAAGCCCATCCCGGGAAAAGGCGACACTGTCGGCTACCCCAGGAACCGCCGCAGCTGGCCGGCCTCTCCAACGTAGTGGGATATGTCAACGTGGGTGTGGGTGTCCATGCCGGCGCGGATGGCGCTGGTCAGCCCTTCGTGTACCCGGTCAATTTCCCCGGCAAACTTGCTCACCAGGGCCAGGTATTCGTCACCTAGCAGTTCCTTCACATGGCGTTCGTTGGCGAACCTGAGGGCGGCCCGCAGGTCGCCGTCCAGGCTGGGGTAAACCTCGCGCACGAAGGCCAGGTCGTCTTCATCCAGGGCCGTCAGCCCCAGCAATTCCGGCGGTATTCCGATGGAATACATGGACGCGGCAAAGCCGATGGCCCGGGGCAATGTAACCTCGTCGCCGACCCCGTCCAGGGTGCGGCCGTAGCCGAACAGGCCGACGTGGAGCTTGCGTTCCCGCCGCCTGGGAACGTGGCGGGAGGCGGCGCTGATAATAGTAATCAGCCGCCTTACCTGGGCCTGGTATTCCGCCGTGGTCTTGTCAATAATTGTCCGCGCCCGCTCCTGGTCTATGGGCGCCGGCTCCCCACGCTCGTGGGCTCGCAACTGGGCAATGCCATCCTGCACCGCATCCTTGTCGTAGTCGTACTTGAAAGCGGACTGGACGGTGAAGGTATGGGCGCTCGGGTACTCCTTCAGAGCCCGATCAATGTTTACCGGTGTCAGGTGGCCGCGGAAGGGCACGGAGCCGGCGCCAATTATCGGGTACAGGGGAATGCCCAGGCGTTTTTCCAGGGTGTAGAGGCGGGAGAGGCCCACTTTCAGCACCAGTTCGGCGCCTACGATTCCGTAGTTGAGGGCCGGGTCGCTGCGGGCCAGGAATACCCGCTGGGCCGGCAGGTCACGGCCATGCAGGTACTCTTCAACGATCTGGTCGCAGTAGAAGAGGTGCTCCATGTCCTCGATCAGGGGAATCACCCGCAGTTGCTTGGGGTAGAACTCCCCTACCCAGTCCTTAACCAGGCGATCCCCCAGCAGGGTGTGGGCTTCCTGACCCACGATAATATGACGGTAGTAGGCCTCCACCAGGGCAAGTTCTTCGGCTGAGGTGGTGAAAGGAAGAATCACTTCCTGGATGGGAGCGGTTTCATCACTGCCGTCGCCGTAGAAATTTCTAGCCATGTCCCAGGCCGAGGGAACGCTCTGCAGCGCCTCAACCATGGACTTGCGCATATCTCGCTCGATTCCGGGATTTGGCACACGCAAGGTCAGCACCACGTCCTTGCCCAAGCGGCGCTGCTCCTGGAAGAAGTCCGGGTACCCGGTAAGCAGCTTGCGGACTACCTGGTTGTCGGCATCCTTTCCTTCCGAGTCCCACATCTGCTCGTTGCAGCCCAGGGCGAAAATGTCGGCGGCTTCCTGCACCTCGCCATCACCGCGAATGACGCCGGCCTCGTCGGCGAAGGGCGACGGTGTGGCGTTGTCCGGGTGCTGGGTGCTCATTACCTTGGGAACAAAGAACATGATCAACCTCGCCAGAAAAGAACAAAAGAGATAGGGGAGAGCGAATGCCTCTCCCCTATTCTACCTTTGGTTGCCAGTTAACCTGTCAAGCTACATCGCTTGATTTACCCCAGGAACTTCTTTACCTCGTCGATGAAGTCCGCAGGATTGTCTTCAAATACCATGTGGCCGGCCTGGGGAATTTCCACCAGCTCGGAGTTGGGTATGGTCTCGAGCATCTGCTGGGCGGTTTCCGAGGCCAGCAGGTCGGTTTCGGCGCCCCGTACAATGAGGCTGGGACAGGTAATCCTGGGCAGGGAGGGCCACAGGTCGTCAGCCGGCGGCACCGTGTTGTTGCGCCGCTGTTCCCGGATCAGCAGGTCGTATTTCCAGCCTATCTTTCCGTTGGGCAATTCCTTGGTAGAGTACCTTACCCGCCGCCGCATCACTTCTTCCGAGGCGAAGCGGTTCTGGGCATTCTGGTAGTTGAAGACATCCTCGAAGGAGTCGAACTCTTCGGGGACGTTGCGAATCTCCTCGGCGATACGATTGCTGCCCCGGCTGTCCAGGACCGGACCGACATCCACGATGACCAGCTTTTCCAGCTTGCCCGGGTTCAGGCCGGCGTAGGCCATGCTGTTGCGGCCGCCCATGGAGTGTCCCACCAGTACGAACTTGTCCAGGCCGAGGGCATCCACGAAGCCGGCCAGGTCGGCCACGTAGGCGTTGGTGGTGTAATCGCCGTCCCTGGCCCAGTCGCTGTCGCCCCGGCCACGCTGGTCCAGGGCCAGCACGTGGAAATCGTCGCACAGGGCTGCCGAAACGTCATCCCAGGAATGGGCGTGGCCGCGCAGGCCATGGACCAGTAGCGCCACGGGCTTGCCCACGTTGCCCCAGTCCAGGTAATGCAAATTATGTCCATTGGCGGATACGGTCTTACTCTGGGGTTGTACCTGCGTAGTCATGGTGTTTTGCCTCCGTTTGGGAGAATGATTCTTGCGGTGGATGGTTTGGGTTGCAGTCTAACACATTGATGGACTGGACATGCCTCGGCATACTGCTTATTTCTTGATGCAGTCGCTGATATAATCGGGGCACATCATTGCAGGAGACAACTATGGGGCGCACCGAAGTTAACGCCACAATAATCGGCCCGGAGGTTGAACGGGACTTCACCTTCCTGGTGGATACGGGGGCGGTCTTCGTTGGATTGCCAGCAGAGGCCATAGAAGATCTGGGGCTGGTCCCGATACCCGACGGCAGCAGGCGATTTGTTACGGCCAACGGAGTCGTAGAGCGAGATACCTACAGCGCCTATGGGCGGCTGGAAGAACAGGGCTTCCTGGCAACGGTCATCACCTCGCCGATCCCTCTGATCGGCTATGAACTGCTTGAGAATATGCGGTTCAGGGTAAACCCCGTAACCCAGAGCCTGGAGAGAGTGGGCGACGAAGAAATGTGGCCGCCTTACCAGCTGTAGCCTTCATCCACGTAGATTGGCCGGGTGGACAGGCGTTTCTTGCTGCTATAGCCTCCTGTCCATCCTCACTCTTGCTCCCCTATCTCCCCTGCCAGTTGGGCTTGCGCTTCTCCGCGAAGGCCCGGGGCCCTTCCTTTGAATCCTCCGTGGTGAGCAGCCGGTCGTACATGTGGTAGGTCAGAGAAGATATGTCCTGGGTGGACATGTTCAGTCCCCGGTAGGCCAACTCCTTGAAGTACTGCACCGCCAGGGGCGCGTTTTCCGCTATCTGGGCCGCCATGGTCATGGCCTCTTCCATCAACTGGTCGCCGGGCACCACCTTGTTCAGAAAGCCCATGTCGTAAGCCCGCTGAGCGGTTACGGGTTGGGCAGTCAGGCACAACTCCAGGGTGGCGGCCAGGCCAATCTGCTTGGGAAGAATGGTGCCGAAAGGAGGCAGCAAGCTCCACTTGGTCTCGGTTATGCCCAGCCTTGCATCTTCGGATGCGATGCGCAGGTCGCACATCTGGGCGATGGACCATCCGCCGGCCAGGGCAAATCCGTTAATGGCGGCGATTATGGGCTTCCAGGTCTGGGGCCACATGTAAGGCCGGTCGGGATACATGCTGTCGGCGGCCCGGGCCTGGCGGCCATCGGCGTTATCGCTGGCCCTTTCTTTCAGGTCGCGTCCGGCGCAAAAAGCCCTGCCCGCCCCGGTGACAATGGCGACCCGTGCGTCGGCATCTCCGTCAAAGGTGGTGATCGCCTCGGCCAGGTCTGCCCGCAGCTGCCGGTTGATGGAGTTCAGGGAGTCGGGGCGGTTAAGGGTAATGGTCACGATGTTCTCGGTCTTTTCGTACAGGACGGTTTCTGCCATCTGGAGATTCTCCTTCGTCGGAAACTAAACTAATGCCCTGAGTTTAACATCAGGGCAGCGCTGTCTTGCGGCAAAGCGGTCAGGATCAGCCTTTGACCGGGACCCTCATTCACGCATAATGCCCCAGGTAAGTGCCGCCGATTATGTGGATATGGCCGTGGCTCTGGCTTTGCAGGCCGTCGTACCCGAAGTTGGAGAGTATGCGGAAGCCGTTGGGGCAGAACATGCAACCCAAATCCACGGCTATAGTTCCCAACCGCTCCATTATGCCGCTGCTCCACATGTCCAGCTGGCTCATGTGCTTCTTGGGCATGGCCAGCAGCATGACGGGCACCCAGGTGAGCCGGTTGACTATGACGATGATTTCGTCATCAACGTATCGGACGCGAGCCGGCTCCCGACCTGCAATTATTTCGCAAAATACGCAATAGGGAGCCTGGTTGGGCAAGGGTCAACCTCTTCCGGATTATGTCCCCGTAGCTCGGTACAGAGCTGTAAACGGGGCAGGCAAACGGGCCACGACGCTGACGATAACAAGCTCGGCAGTTCCGGGCGAATGGTGCCAGTGAATATAGCCATGGGGTATGCCCTTGTCAACGAAGGCGCTACTTTCCCGGGGCGATCGCAAAGTCCCCTCGCCCCCGCCATAGGCGGACGTTCCGCCTGGCAGGAGAGGGTTAGGGTGAGGGGGAGCAAGAACCTGGCTGCAACGTAATCACCCCCATCCTTGTATATTGAACTGTAGGTGGGCGGAGCAAAGGCCGTACCC
>VXOH01000155.1:0-18318 GCA_009840135.1 Chloroflexota bacterium
CGGCAAGAGCACCCTGACCATCATGATTGAACTGGCGAACAGCCGGCTGGCCGGAATCCTTGGGCTGGCCACGGACCCCGAAGAAGGGGTCTATCCCATGAACGACGACATAGTGCTCTTGCAGCCCCTGCGGGAACCCATCGTCTCCAATCGGGAGGGCCATCGCTATACCATTTCCCACAGCATTGACGGCACCGAGAATAACTTCTACGTCATGCCCTTCGGCCTCAACGAGGAAGAGGACCCCATTACCTTCGATGCGATACGGGGTTCGGAAGCGGAACCCAATGCCCAGGAGACCCTGGAAAACGTCCCCGTGGTATTGGCTGGCGACGCCAACGCCGCTACTCCCAACTTCCTGGAGAATCCGGTCCGAAACATGCGGGTAACCTTGTCGCGCCGCCGCCTGTTGGCCCGCAAGGGCGTGGGCGGACTGATCCATTCCATCACCGGCGGTGAATTGACCGATTCGGTCCATGTCCCCATGGAACATACCGACCGGGTGTTCTGGCAGGAGGTGATGCGCCAGAATACAGTGATTCCCCCACTGCGGCGCCTGAGCCTGGAGCAATACATCCGGGTGCTGATGTACGGCGAGGCAGTGCAGATGGGCGCCGCCATCGGTGCCATTGGCCGGCCCTATGTGGAGTATTTCTCGGACCCTTTCATAATCGGTTTGGAAGACGAAAATGCCAACTTGATGTATCACATCCTGCAGCAGTTGGCCTGGGGCGGAATGCCCCAGGAATACTATGTGTTTAACACCGGCGGAATCGGCGCCGACAGCAACGAAGAGGCCAGCGGCGCCAACTACAAGAAGATCCCCCGGGAACTGACCCTGATGCTCCAGGAGGCCCTGCTCCGCGACGCCGTGAAGTTCGAATATGACCCGATTCTTCGTTCCGAGGTGGGCGTCGCCGTGGTCAACAACCAGGGTGAAGAGTTGGTTGACCTGCGGAAGGAATGGCTTCCCCGGGAAATTTACGGCGAGGCCGACTATACTGAACGGGTATTTGACCTGCGCCGCCGCCGCTATTTCGGGCGCGACGCCCAGGACAAGGCGGGAATCCTTCGCTATACCAAGGTTAACAGCGCCCTGATAGACCTGGCGGATATTCCGGCCCCGGCCAACGAGCGGGAGTTGACCTGGCTGCTGTCTTTCTTCTGGCACGTTGACCAGGCTTATAACACCCTGGAAGAACTGTCCGCCCACATCAGCGAGGGGCAACAGCCCCTGACTCACCTGCTGCGGGAACTGCAGGACAAGTACGATACCGGAACTGCGCAAGGGTTGAAACTGAGCGAATCGGGAGCTGAAGCCTTGCCCAGCCTGGGACTGGCTTAAACCCCCGGATCCGGCCAGGGATGGTCGGCTGGGCGAGACCGGCATCCGGCGGATACGAGGCAGCTTATCTATCTCCCCGCAGGAAGGGTAACTGGACAGGTAATGAGCACAGAATCCAGTCGAATCAGGTTTCCCCTTGGCACTCTTTCCAGGATTGAGGCTGAGACCTTTGGCCAGCCGGGCCAGCGTACCTTCAGGCTTGTGCTGGAATCCGGCCGCGCCCGCTCTCACGTGTGGCTGGAAAAGGAGCAACTTTTCCAGTTGGGGGCCGGCCTCAGGGAAGCTGTGGAGCGCCAGACGGAGGCGGAAAGAGAACGCGGCAGCGCGCCCACGGCGCCGAGTTGGGTGGGCGATGAGACCTTGATAGAATTCAAGGCCCGGGTCCTCTCCGGACGTCATGACCCGGACACTAATTCCTTCTACCTGCAGGCTCTCGGAGATGCCGGGGAGGAATCTGAAGATGACCCACCCTCGGTGAGCTTCTGGATTACCGTTGACCAGGCTTCAGTGCTGGCCGACGAGAGCATCCGTATATGCGCGTCCGGACGGCCGCCCTGCTTCCTGTGCGGTATGCCGATCGATCCTGCCGGCCACGTTTGTCCCAGGGCTATTGGTCATGCCGTTTTTGAGACCGGTTAGCGCCGCCCGGGGATAACCGCTCCCGCGCCGTCTTCATTCCGCTTCAAAGGACTTTCCAGGTGGCAGTTGACCCAAGCAAAGCCGACCTGCTTTCCCACGGTGAATTCCAGACTTGTGAACTCACTCCCCTGGGCTCCAACTATACCTTTGTGGCCTCGTTGCAGCTGGGTAATGATACGTGCAAGGCCATCTACAAGCCTCGAGACGGCGAGGTGCCCCTCTGGGATTTTCCTCGGGGCACCCTCTACAAAAGGGAATACGGCGCCTACCTGTTGAGCCGCGTGCTCGAGTGGGATTTCATTCCCCGCACCATCATTCGCGAGGGGCCCTACGGAATAGGCTCAGTCCAGCAGTACGTGGAACATGACCCCCGGTTGAACTACTACACCCTCAGCGACGGGGACGCGGAAGGGCTGCGGATGATGTGCTGCTTCGACCTGGTGGCCAACAACACCGACCGCAAGGCTAACCATGTGCTGGTGGATGATCGAGGCAAGCTGTGGGGCATCGACCAGGGTTTGACCTTCCACTCCGACACCAAGATACGCACCGTCATCTGGGACTTCGGTGGCGAACCAATCCCGGATACTTACCTTGACTCGTTATCGGGGCTGGTGGGGCAGTTCATCAATCCGGCCGGAACGTTCAGGGAATTGCTGGAATTGCTGCTTCCCGAAGAGGTTATCGCCCTCCAGAAACGCATCCAGTGGGTGCTTTCCGAGCGGGCTTTTCCGGGGCTGCCCGGCCGTCGCCGTCGCCACTAGTAGGCCATCGCAATTGGATTGATGGATGACCTCTGAGTCCGTTCGTGGTGAGCCTGTTGAACCATGAGCGGACGGGCCTTCGACAAGCTCAGGCGAGAGGGGAAATACCCACCATTCTAAAGGCGTCAGTGTACTAGTAAACTACCTCAAAAGTCCCCTCTCCCTCTGGGAGAGGGTTAGGGTGAGGGCAAACAGGTAGGAAGGAGAGCCTGCTTTGAGAGCCAGCACCGGTTTTGAGATCGTTTCAATAGGAAGAGTCCCAGTCTGTTTCTCGTTCACGCCCCGATCATCGCCCACTTCGGTTTCCATCGTTCAACGAATCTCCGCACTGCCCCGGCGCTGCTAACTTCCGGGCCCGTCCGCAAGTAGTGCCATGTCAAAATCCTCCAGGGTCTCCAGAACCGTGTGGGCCTGGCTGACATCCAGGTTGCGGGTGTACTCCGTTCTCACCGCTATGGTGTAGGCCCCCGAGGCCACGGCGGCGGAAATCCCGATGGGAGAGTCCTCGATGGCAATGCACTCAGCCGGAGGGACGCCCAACCGCTCGGCCGCCTTTACATAAATCTCCGGTTCCGGCTTTCCCCTGCTTACGTCGTCGCCTCCCAGCACCGCGTCAAACGCTCCGCTCAACCCGATGGCGTTCAGCTTCAGGTCAACCCACATGTGCAGAGAGGAGGAGGCGACTGCCTTGGGAAGCCCTCTTTGATTGCAGGCATCTATCAGTTCCCGAACACCGGGTTGCGGGGCAAGTTCCTCCATCATTACTTCCCGCACAATGGCATCGTATCGCTCTATATAATCCGCCGCCGGCAGCGGCAGCGGTCGTTTCAACTTCAATACGCGCCAGGTCTCGTTGATGGTGGTGCCGATGAGAAATTCTTCGTTCTCCTTCACCGAAACCGGTTCGACTCCCTCCTGTACCAGCAACCGATTGATGGCGCTGAGGAACAGGGGCTCGCTGTCCACCAGTACGCCGTCCATGTCGAAAAGTATTGCTCGATATCCTGCCATTTTGTGATTGCACTCCTTCAGAGGTTCAGTACTTTAGCCCTGGTCCCGTACAAGGAAACAGGACGAGGCCTTGAATACGGCCCACAATTCGTCACCCTGCTTTACGCCCATTTCGTTCAGCGAGGTTCCGGTAATGTGGCATTTGAGCTGGACTCCCGGGCATTGCAGGGTGACCTCATAGCCCGGTGGACGCAACTGCACTCCGGACACCACCCCGGCGATTCGATTACGGGCAGATGAGCCGACGGGCTCGGTATGGGCCAGGATGATGTCCGAGGCCCGTATGCCCACGGTGACCTCTTCATCCCTCCGCACATCGGATAGCGGTACCTCCAGCCGCAGTCCCGCCTCTCCGGCGCTGCAAACCATGGTTCCATCCTGAGGGTGCAGCGAGGCGACTGCCAGGTCGAGCAGGTTTTCCACTCCTATCAGGCGGGCCACCCTGCCCTGACCAGGCTGGCCCAGGATTTCGAGGGGCCTGCCGGCGGCCTCTACCCTGCCGTCGTTGATGACCTGCACCGAATCCCCCATGCTGATTGCTTCTTCAATGTCGTGGGTTACCATAATGGCCGGGATGCCGGCCGAAATTATACTTGCCCGCAGTTCAGACCTCAGGGCACGCCTTAACTCCACGTCCAGTGAGTTGAAAGGCTCGTCAAGGAGCATAAGTGAAGGGCCGGGGGCCAGGGCGCGGGCCAGGGCCGCCCTTTGCTGCTGCCCTCCGGAGATTTCGTGAGGCCGCCTCTCCTCCAACCCGGCTAGTTGGAAAGATTCTACCAGTTCAGTGACCCGCTCCCTGCGGGACGTAGAATCCAGGCCGGACAGCCCGTAAGCAATGTTCTCGGCAACACTCAGGTTGGGAAACAGGTGGTAGTTCTGGGTCAGGAGCCCAATGCGTCGCTTGTGAGGCGGTTCCCATAAGCCGGTCTTGCTGTCGAAGACAGTCCTCCCGCCAATTTCCACCCGTCCCTCCTGCGGCCTGACCAGTCCCGCAATGGCCCGGAGGATAGTGGTCTTGCCCGCCCCGGAGGGCCCGAATAACGTAAGCACCTCCCCTGCTTCCGCTTCCCACTCAACGTCCAGGGAAAAGTCCCCCACGCGGTACTTTGCCCATCCCCTGGCCCCGGTTAATGCCTGTCCCCCTGCCGGCCGATTCATCATGGGGCGGGCCGCCAGTTGTTCCGCGTAAGAATCGTCAATGCGGTCAGTATCGCCAGGGCGCCGATGAGCAGCATCACGGAGAGGGCCACGGCGGTGTCCAGGCTGGACTCCATTGCGCTCATTATGGCCAGGGGCATGGTCTGCGTCTTGCCCGTCAGGTTGCCCGCAAACATGATGGTTGCGCCAAATTCCGACAGGGCCCTGGCCCAGGCCAGCGCGATGCCCGTCAGCAGCGAAGGGGCCGCCAGGGGCACTACTAGCCTGAAAAACGTCCTCAGTGGCGATACCCCCAGGATCTGGGAAATATCTTCGTACTCCTTTGGGACCGCCATAAAGCCCAGCTTGGCGGACCGGATGTAGAAGGGCGCCGCCACAAATACCTGTGCGAACACCACCGCTCCCGCAGTAAAGGGCAGGGAAATCCCCAGGGCGGAAAGGAACGGCCCCAGGACTCCCTGCCTTCCAAAGGCCAGGAGCATGGCCACTCCCGCCACCACCGGCGGCAGTATTATGGGCAGCTCTACCAGTTGGTCAATAATCCTCATCGGGAGCGAACGGTTTCGGGCCAACAGGCGGGCGAAGGGCGTTCCCACCAGGATTACCAGGACCATGCTGATGGCGCTGGTTACCAGGGAAAGGCGGAGGGCCAGCAGCGCCGTTTCACTCAGGGCGCTCTCCAGCAGGTTGCCCTGCTGTACCGCCTTGAACAGCAGGGCGGCCACCGGCAGGCAGATGAACAAGCAGTATATGGCGGTGGCCGCCGACCCAACCGGATTCCAGGGTCCTAAATTTGCGACAAAGGTCCGCATAAGTTTGAACAGGGAAAAACAGGGCTGGGAGCGAGAGTATCCCTCATCGCCCAGTGCCCTTGTGGTTCAGGTAAATTCGATACACAGGGATCCAGGCTGCGTAAGGGATGGAAGAACCCATCCCTACCCTCACCGCCATACCTTCCAGATTTACGGCACGGCGAGATACATTAAAAAGCGAACACCCTGAGGGCGAGCGCTTTCCCTCACGCCATTATAGGGAATAGGTCAGGTTTCACAATGGCGGCGCCGGCCCTTCCTGCCGCTGTAATGAGGATTATACGGTGGCCTGATAGCTCGAGCCTGCTTCCGAGTCTCGACGCGCCGAATAAACGACATGCGGAAAATCCAGGCTGGTTCATGGCTGTGGCGGTCCAAAACCATGCCTGCCCAGAATGGACTGCCCCTCTGCCGAAAGCACAAAGCCAATGAACTGATCAACCTGGACCGTGTCTGACAGGGCAGCGATGGGGTAGTCAGCCGTAACGTTGAGGTGTTCCGGCGGCTCCACGGCTACAACCCTAGAAGCTACCTGCGGAGCCATGGCGTCGGTACGGTAGGCAATGCCTGCATCCGCTTCACCCAATGCGACTTTCTGCACCACCCCCCTGACGTTGGTTTCCCTTGAGACGATATTGGACGAAAGGCCTACGGCGAAACGCTGGCCGAAATTGGGGTCGCTGTTCATGTTATCCAGTAGTTCGTCCGTATATTGCCCCACCGGGGATTCTTCGAGGGCAACCACGATCTTCGTGCCAGGGCTCGCAATTTCACTGATCAGTCTGTTGACTTCGGCCTGCGACGCTGGTGGGCTGGAATCCTCGGCGTCCGGGGGCAAGAACCTGGTGTCGCGGTGCAACAGGAAGACCAGCCGGTTGCTGGCAAAACTCCGTGGTTCCCCGGCCAGTACCCCGGCCTTCTCGGCCGCACGCATCTGTCGCCAGTCGGCGGAAGCGAAGACGTCCGCCTCGGCCCCGTGCTCCAGCTGGACTCGAAGCCGTTGGCTGCCGTCAAAGGCGAAAGCCACCTGGGCGCCTGGATGGGCCCGGGAGTAGGCCGTCGCCAAATCCTCGAAGGCATCCGACAGGGAAGCGGCGGCAAGTACCAGGACCGGCCGCCCCGTGAGAGCCCCGTCATCTTCGGGGCGATTGCCCGCCGCCTGGGATTCGCATGCCTGGATGGAGAGCGCGCAAAAAGCCAGTATCGGCAGAAGGCGCGGGCCCTGGTGTTTAAGCAATCTCAATGCTGCTGCAAAAGAGGGCGCCTCGCTGGAGGCGCCCTCGGTGTTCTTCTATGGTTACCTATCGATACCGGAAGGCGGCTGGCCGCCTTCCGGTCGGTTGAATCGTGAGACTAGCGGTCCACGATGGTAGTACCTTCCTGGGCGGTGATGGGCTGGGAGAACTCGTCGTACCGCAGGGTTGCGGACGCTACCACGTCTCCTGCCTGGTCTGCCCGGACCTCTATGGTGAATGTCTGTTCCTCACCTGCGGCCAGGGACTCGATGGCGGCGTAGGTCACCGTACCGCCGGATATGCTTCCGCTTGGCGCGGAGACGATGGTTAACTGTGAAGGCACCGTCACCGACAGCCTTACGTTGGTCAGGGCCGAATCGGAGCTCTGGTTGGTTATCGTCACGGTGTAGCTGCCGGATTCACCGACGCCCAAGGGGTCAACACCGTCAATGATGCTCAGGTGTGCAGCGGCTGCCGCCACTATGGATATGTTGAATACCGCATCCGCACCGGCGCCTTCCGCAGACGTTACCGACGCAGTGTTGATCACTTCGCCGACGGACTCACCGCGCAGCCTCAGGGCAACGGCGACGGAAGAGCCTACGTCCAGGTTTCCAATGCTCCAGGTAACCACACCGTCGGCTTCCGCGCCGTTGCTGTCGCTGGACACGTAGGACATTTCAGCCGGTATGTTGTCGGTTATGGTCACATCGGTCAGGTTGGCGGTGCCCGTGTTGGTGGCCGTGATGACGTAGTCGCGCTCACCGTCCACGTACATTATGGATCCGCCGGTCTTGGTCAGGCTCACAGCGGGCTGCAGCACGTTGACCGTAGCGTCAGCCGACACCGTTACGCCGCGCTCGGTGGCCGTCGCAGAGTTGGTGAATGAACCCGCCTCGCTGGCCGTAGCGTTCAGGGTAATGCTCTCTGTGCCTCCCGCTTCGATGGAAGCGATGGTCCACTGCCAGTTGCCGTCGTCAGCTACGCTGCCCTCAGGCGTCGAGGACACTTGCTGGAAGGATGCCGGCAAGGAATCTACCACCAGCACGTTGGAGGCGGTGGCATTGCCGCTATTGCTTACTTCAATGGTGAATACCGAAGACTGACCCAGCAGCCTCTCGGCATTGTCCACCGTCTTGATTATGCCAATCTCGGACATGGTAACCAGGGTGGTCGCCTGCGCTGACGCCGAGGCGCCCTCGGAAGCTTCCGCCGTGGTCGAGTTAACCACTTCCCCGGCCACGCCGGTGGTGGCAACTACCGACATGGTGGAGGACATTCCCGCATCGAGGGTTGAAATCAACCAGGAGACTGTCCCATCAGCTCCTACGGTAGCTTCGGGATTGCTGGAAACGTAGGTCAGCGATGAGGGCAGGGTGTCTCTGACTACGATGTCGGTCAGGCCGCCTTCACCATCATTGGTGGCGGTGATTTCATAGGTCAAATTGTCACCCACGATTATCTCAGCCGGGGCCGTCTTGGCCAGGCTGATGGAACCGGGTATGACGCTGGTCAGAGTGGTGTCCTGACCCGTTATGCCTTCCACCGAAACCGCGGTGGCGGTGTTGATCTGGTCGCCTATCGCGTCGGCAGAGAGCACCATGGTTACGGTTACACTGCCGGAGGGAGCGATGTCTCCGAGGCTCCATGTGATGGTGGACCCGTCGGAACTGCCGGCAACGGGGTCTGAGCTTACGAGCGTCAGGCCCGCTGGCAATTCGTCGGTCAAGGTTACGTCGGTTGCGGTAGTGTCGCCGGAATTGGTTACGGTCACGCTGTATTCGGCGGTCTTCCGCAGGCCGACATTGTCCGGGCCCTGCTTGTCAACTTCCAGGGTGGGCGATTGCCACTGCTTGGTCACCGTGTGGCCGAACATGGTCTTGCCCGTCCCTTCCTCCAATACCTGGATCAGTACCTGGTTGTCGCCGATGCCCGGCGCAACCTGGCGCAGGGTTACGGAGGATTCGCCGTTTTCATTGGTGGTGGTGGTGACGGCGTTCTGTGCGTCGTCAATGGTTGCGACGGGGTCGTCGTCAATGATGGCCCAGCTGACCTGCACGTCCGAGATCGGCGAACCGTCGCTGACCTTGGAAATCCGGAGCAGCATGGGGTGGTCCGTTCCCACCAGGTTAATCGCGTCGGGCGGGAACTCTACCCTCATGTCAACCCAGTGCTTTACGGCGAACACCTTGTGGGCGTTGTCATCGGCGATCTGGGGAACAAAGGCCGTTACGTCGGTATCACCAGGCCGGGTGGAGGTTATTGTCAGGGTGGCCTGGCCGTTCGCGTCGGTCATCACCCTGCCAAACAGGTTGTCAACCTTGCGGGGGTTTTCGCCTCCCAGCGATACTACGTCTCCCACGGCTTCGCCGAACCTGTTGAGGAAAACTTCTACCTCTACGCCATCGGCCGGAGCGCCCGCTTCACCGGCTACTGAAATGGTGAAGGTGTGCTGGCTGAAAATGGAGTTCCAGTCTTCCTCGGGGGATATGGTTACCTGGGTGGGAACCACACCGTCAGTTTGCTGCGGGGATACAACCCTGTTGGAAATGGATGCCAGTGTGTCGCTGCCGACTAGGTCAGCGCGAGATTGTTGGTTGAGCCTGACCTGGGGGAACCTTGTGTAGGTGGCTGTGGAGGTGGTTTCCGGTAGTGAAGACTCGTCGGAGTCGCCAGAAGAGGGACCGACATAATTGACCATGCTTTCCGAATCGGGCGATGCTGCCGACCCGACCAGCATAGTGCCGGCGGTGATTCCGGCTAAAGCAAATACGACAATTAGGCCGATTATCCACGGATAGCTCTTAATGGTAGTCAGGCTCATTGGTACCTTCCTCATAAAGGATTGTGGCGGATAGTGAGGGGGTTCTTCAGACCGGCGGATACGGGGCAAAGTACTACATCGAGTAAGTGCCGGAAGGAGAATGCCGGATTTGAACGCAAGAAATTGTTACATCGCAGTTATGGAAAGTCAAGAGGTGTCAGCTATCATAGGGCTGTGCAAAATTGACGGAGATTGAGGAAATCGGATAGTATGGTACGAAACTCGTAGGGGTGATTTTATGGCTCCGCCATGGGTTGATGGCAGTCCCCGACAGTGCCGCATCTGCTACCAGAAGTTCTCGGTCGTCGACTACCCACGGGGCTATCTGCGCCGCGCCCAACTCCGATACACACGGAACGTCAGCATCTGTCCCACCTGCCAGGTGGGGCGTATCCGGAAGGAAATCAAGGAGATTCAGGAGAGGGGCTTAAACAGCCCGGAGGACCGGAGGCAGGTGTTGGAGTACCAACAGGACGTTGATCTGCTGCTAACCGGCCGCATTGTCTGCCCCCGGCATAGGGACAATTCCAAAAATGCTTATGGATATTGACTCCGCTTTTCCCAAATAGCTCTGCCCTCTATCCACTCGCCATCGGGAGGCTCCGGACGTGGGACTGTTGGGTCGCAGGCTGCCTCCATGTCCTCCAATGATGGTGGCCATTCCTGGGCCACATAGTACATGTACTCATCCTGGCCACACTCAAACCACGTCGGATAACCTCCGTTCAAGTAGCCTTCGGACGGGAAGTTTTCGGACGGCTGACTTACTATCAGTACCAGCCCGACTATAACCATGGCTGTGACGACGAGGCAACCGATGATTCCGATGACCGGGCTGGCCCACAGTTCGAGTTTTGTCAAAAGACCTCCAATCCGACAATCTCTCGACACCGCCGGCAAGGACGCTTACCTCCCTTGCCCTCTTTGCGATACTTGCCTTCGATGTTATTCCCTTCAGTACACTCCTTACTGTAGTGGAAGACTGGTTGCTTTACAGAGTGCCAAGCCTGGGATTCCCTAACCATGACCACTTGATTCTGCCGACGGATTAGCAGCTCCAGCATCCGCTCTGCAGGACTATGTGTCTGTAGCACAAAAAAGGGCCTCCATCAATTTCCCGATGGAGCCCAAATACTTGACAAACTGGTCTTAGGGCTGGTAAGTTAGGCTTGTTTTGGAGCCGCTTACCCCACCGGGTACCTACGCAGCAGCCTTGCAGGGCTGCTGTTTTGGTTATATCGACCATTGTCCCGGACTTTTACCCTACTGTCAATGACCTCGCATGTCCAGCGAGAAGCTCCCACCCTCATAGACAAACCGGCAATGTTGAAGGAAGTCGGTACCGAGCAGGCAGATAAGGGACTGGCCCTTCAGGTAACCCAGCCGCTCCGGCATCCCGCCCAACCTCATGATCTTCCTGGACGAAGGAATGCCCGGAATCTCAATTGAACCGTAGAACGTGGGAGAGTAATGGAAGGACCCGTTGGCCAGGTACACCTGCTCCGGCAATCCCTCCTCCAGGCGACAGGCCTTCGCGATGCCCTCGAAGATACATGTCCTGGCGGTGCCGGTATCGATCATCGCCCAGCCGGTGATGGTCGTATAGGCCGTCGAACCAGGCATTCGTGACGAGATGCGAACCTTGATTCGTGGCTCCCTGAGGTTGTTGACCATTTTCCTGTAGAGCATAACGCCTCCTTATTGAAACGAATCCGGGAAGGTGCTAGAATCCGGGTATGCGTCTAAACATGGACCTCATACGAAGGCTGCTGGAGTGGTGCGAGGAGCACGCGCCTGGAGTTCGTGCCGTACCACCCCCACGGATAGAGGGTTACAGTCCAGACGAAGTCGCCTACCACGTTGGCCTGTGTCATCAAGCAGGCTTCCTCGACGTTCACGTTTATAAAAACCCCCACACCTATGAGATTTTTGGCCTTACCTGGGCAGGGCATATAAAGCTCAAGAAGATGAGGAGCCTCTAAAGGCCACGTAGTGGTGCCTGAATTGTGTCTCCTGCCATACGGTCCAGGGCAGCGGCCTGGAACATCAGGACTGCCAAGGTGATGTGCAAGTCCACCCGGGCTTGGCCGCGGAACCGGTGATTTTCAACCCATCCGTTGTTCTTCAGTAGGCCAAAGTAGCGCTCGATCTCCCACCTCTTGCCATACAACTCCTGCCATTCAGGACTGGCCCGGGCTACCCGTCCACCGACCTCGTAGACATTTTCAGTTGGGCTCTCCCAGATGACGTCATCGCAGGGAACGGTGTACTTGAGTCCTGCATCGAGCCGGTGACACCCCTCTAGGGGACAGCGGAAACCGTGCTCACCGGTCTCCGGATGGGTGCCGGTGTATTCCATCTGCTTACCTCCCATGCACTGTGGGATTCCCTTCACGGTATAAACGTGTCTGTTTTCCTCCCGATTGACGGTGCGGCGCCTGGGGATGATGGCAGCCACTCCCTGGTCGTTGAGGAAGGAGTTGTTGGGGCGGCCATCGTAGGCCCGGTCAGCCATAACGGCGTAGGGTTTCAGCTCGGGATAAGAGCCCAGGGTCATGTCAAATAGGTTTGGCAACGTAGGACCATCGTTCTGGTTGGCTGGAGTCACGTAGAAGGCCAGCGGAAGAGCCTGCTCCGTGCAGGCCAGCAGGTGCAGCTTGTAGCCGTATACCCATACCATGCCGTCCTTGTTGACAGTGCTGGCAGAGTGAGCCTTGGTGAAGGCGGCCTCCTGGTCTCGATGCCTATCCCTGTTGGGATTGGACCAGGCAGGCACTGTGGAGGCGTCCACCGCCAGCAGGGTGCCCATGGAAGGGTTGAAGGCCAGAATCTGCCTGGTAAGCTCCTCGAAGATCTCGTAGAACAGCGGCCTGTGCTCAGCGAGAACCGAGAAGGTGCGGGAGAAGGTGGAGCGATGCGGGATGCGACCCCTGAAGCCGCAGGCGTTTCGGAGCGCCGGATCGTTGTTGAGACGGTCCACGAGGTTTGAGATGGACTGAATGTTGAGCGGGTAGCAGGCCAGGAAGGCGTAGAGGATGGGGAGTCGGTCGAAGGGAGGCCGGCCGCGCCCGGGCTTGCGCCGAAACAGGGCCAGCAGGGGTCCGACCTCGATTCGGGACAGAATTCGTCCCAAATCGGCAAGGTCACTATATTGCGTTCCAGGATTAGAGGGTCTACTATACAAAGTAGCGCTCTGAAATTGAGGAATGGATGGGTGCGCTAGGCCGTCGGGGTTGCTGACCCGGCGGTCTATTTTTGTATGTGCATTATACCCGATTCGTAGCTAGCGAATCAATGAAGGGCGGTCATTCCAGCCGGGATTCTGACTTCCGGGTGGAATCAAAGCAAGCAGTTTTCTCGGCGGATAATCGCCATTTATTGTCAATTCGGGCCCGCCGGCGTATAGTTCGACCTGCCACAGTCACGAATGGGTTTTCGTTTACACAGAGCAATGGGGTTCGGCATCTTGCCCCCTTGTAGCTCTGTGGGTTTCGTGACTGTGGCGGTTACCGAATCCTCGCCGCAAGGGGGCCCAGTCATGGAGAACGAACCTGAAGTACAGGAGAAATACCAGCCAGGAGTTGGAGCACATATAGGGGCTGTATTCGGAGGGATTGGGGTAGCGATTATTCTCCCCTGGCCGATGCTGTTGGTCGCGGGCCTGATCTGCCTGTTTGACGTATGTTTCATGGCAAACCATCCCTTCTGGACAGCGGGTATCTCAGTAGTCCTTGGCTTTATCCTGGGAATGGTGATCGTCTACATGCAGCTAGAGGAGAGTCATAATAAAAAACAGGCGGAGCTGCAACAGCAGCGCGCCGAAGAGACTCAGAGGCGTCTGAACGAAGCACAGTTGCGCTGGCTGGAAGAGCAGGAGAGGAACAAGTCCGAAGATCAGTAGAATTGCCCGAATTACGAAACCCGGCAGGTGGTTCGCCTGCCGGGTTATTTTTCGTCTGGGGTACTTATTTTTGCACGGCCCTAGCCAAAAGGGTTGACATACTGAGACAGATAAATATAATGGTAGGTTACTGAGTATGCCTCAAACACCTGTTTTTGCTCATTTTCCGAAGCAAATTTCCTTCCCTGGTACCACTTTGCCCATTTTTTCCGGCCACTAATTCCCATCCTGCGTCAGCAAAAAGGAGAATGGAGTATGGCTATGTCTTCCGTGTCTAACGGGCATCACGACGAAAAGGCCAACGGCTCGGCTTCAGTTCCGGCCATGGTCAAGTCTTACGCCCGTATTCCAGAGGTCCTGGATGTTCCCCACCTTATTCTGAGCCAGATACAGTCTTATGACTGGTTCAAGACGGACGGGCTGACCGAGGTTTTCCAGGAGTTTTCCCCAATTACCGATTACACGGGGAAGAAGTACGAACTCCATTTCCTTGACCACAATTTTGAGGAACCCAAGCTGTCCCCCAGCGAGTGCAAGGAACTGGAGAAGACCTACTCCCAGCCCCTTACCCTCAAGGCTTTGCTCATAAAGCTGGAGAACAACGAGAGGCTTGAGCAGGATATCTTCATGGGTGAAATACCCCTGATGACCGAGAACGGCACCTTCATTATCAACGGAGCCGAGCGGGTTGTTGTGAGCCAGTTGGTCCGTTCTCCCGGTGTTTACTTCAAGTATGAGAAGAACACCACCACGGACCGCAGCCTGTGCGTCGCCCAGATTATCCCCTCCCGGGGCGCCTGGCTGGAGTTCGAGACCAGCAGCAAGGATGTGCTGTCGGTCAAGGTGGACCGGAAACGCCGGGTTTCGGTCACTACTTTCTTCCGCGCCCTGGGCGTGACCAGGGAGGAGATCGTCAACCGGTTTGCCGACGTGGATACCGACGAGCGGCACCAATACATCCAGACCACACTGGAGCGAGACCAGGCCTCAACGGAGCGGGACCCCCACTTCCGCGAGGATGACCTGCGCAATATGTGGAACCGGTTGAGGCCCGATGAGGACTTCGATATTGATACGGCCCGCCAGATAGCCTCGGCGCAGATCGAACTGTACCGCAGGCTCCGGCCTGGCGAACCTCCCAGCGTGGAAAACGCCAGCAACCTGATCCATACCTCCTTCTTCGATGCCAGGCGGTACGACCTGGGTCGCGTCGGTCGTTACAAGTTCAACCGCCGGCTTAGCATTGAGGGGCGCGAGGACCTGAGAATCCTCGCCCTGGAGGATATGTTGCAGGTGGTGCGGACCCTCATCCTGGTCAATCGGGGCGAAGAGCGCGCCGACGACATTGACCATCTCGGCAACCGCCGCGTGCGCGCCGTGGGAGAACTGGTCCAGAACCAGGTCCGTATCGGACTCTCCCGCATGGAGCGCATGGTCAAGGAAAAGATGACCCTGGTTGACGTGGAGGAAGTAGCCCCCCGCGGTCTTGTGAATGTCCGCCCGGTGGTTGCCGCCGTTCGCGAGTTTTTCGGCGGTTCCCAGCTCTCTCAGTTCATGGACCAGACCAATCCGCTGGCCGAGCTTACCCACAAGCGCCGCCTGTCGGCCCTGGGGCCGGGTGGCCTGTCCAGGGAAAGGGCCGGATTCGATGTGCGGGACGTCCATTTTTCCCACTACGGAAGGATTTGCCCCATAGAAACGCCGGAAGGGCCCAACATCGGACTGCTTAGCTCCCTGTCTTCCTATGCCCGAACCAATCCCTACGGCTTCATCGAGTCCCCTTACCGCCGGGTATTGAAGACCATTTCCAGCAGCGCCCCGGACCTGGAAGGACGCGTAGTTACCGAGGATCTGGTGGACGCCGACGGCAAGGTTGTAGTCGCCGCCGGAAGGAAGATCACCCGCGCCAAGGTGAAGGCGGTCCAGGCTCTGCCGGCCGGCACGACGGTTCGAGTCAGGCCCTATGTGGCCGGCGGCCCTGAGTTCGTCGAGTATATGTCGGCGGACCGGGAAGAGACCCACCGCATCGCCCAGGCAAATTCGGAGCTGGACGAGCTGGGTCAGTTTGTTCACGACCGCGTTGAAATCAGGCTGGGCGAGAACTACATCCAGGAGTCTCCCGACAATGTGGAGCTGATGGACGTTTCGCCCATGCAGATTATGAGTATTTCGGCGGCGTTGATTCCCTTCCTCGAACACGACGACGCCAACCGGGCGCTGATGGGTTCAAACATGCAGCGCCAGGCTGTGCCCCTGCTGCGCCCCCAGGTGCCTGTTGTGGGCACCGGTATCGAGGAACGGGTAGCCCGTGACAGCGGCCAGGTTGTACTGGCCCGCGCCAGCGGTGTGGTGACGTCGGTTTCCGGCAGGGACATCGTCATCACCGACACGGCCGGAAAGAATCACCACCACGACCTGGTGAAATTCTCCCGTACCAACCAGGGCACCTGTTTCGACCAGCGGACCATCGTCCAGAAGGGCGACAAGGTCATGGTGGGCGACACCCTGGCGGACAGCTCTTCCACCGACCAGGGCAAGCTGGCCCTCGGTCAGAACGTGCTGGTCGCCTTCATGTCCTGGGAGGGTTACAACTACGAGGACGCCATCATCATCAGCGAGCGGCTGGTCAAGGACGACCAGTTCACCTCCATCCACATCGAAAAGCACGAAATGGAAGCCCGCGAGACCAAGCTGGGCCCCGAGGAAATCACCAGGGACATTCCCAACGTTGGCGAGGCCAGCCTGCGGGACCTGGACGAGCGGGGCATAATTCGCGTGGGCGCCGATGTGGGGCCTGGCGACATCCTCGTGGGCAAGGTCACCCCCAAGGGAGAGACCGAGTTGACCGCGGAGGAAAAGCTCCTGCGCGCCATTTTCGGTGAAAAGTCCCGCGACGTTAAGGACACTTCCCTCAGGGTGCCCCACGGCGAGCGCGGCAAGGTTATTGACGTAAAAATCCTTAACCGGGCCAACCGGGACGACCTTCCCCCCGGCGTAAACGAGGCTGTGCGCGTCTGGATTGCCCAGACCCGCAAGATTTCCGTGGGCGACAAGATGGCCGGCCGCCACGGCAACAAGGGTGTGGTTTCCCGCATCCTTCCCGTGGAGGATATGCCCTTCCTGGCCGACGGAACCCCGGTGGACATGATCCTGAATCCCATCGGCGTGCCCTCCCGCATGAACCTGGGCCAGGTGCTGGAAACTCACCTGGGCTGGGCGGCGCGGGGCCTGAACTTCCGGGCGCAGACGCCGGTGTTCGACGGCGCCTCCGATGATTCCATCGAGGACTCCCTCTCCAGGCTCTGGTTTGCCGAACAGTCCGGCGCCATAGACGGCGGCCCCACCGACTGGTCTCCCAGGATCAACTTCGACCTGGTTGAGGGTTGGCTGCAGGAACGGGGATATGACCCCGACCGCCTGTTCGACGACAACCATCGGGGCGAGGCCAGGGATGCCTGCCTGCGCATCTGGCTGAAGGAAATCGCGGAAGTGGAATCGGACGGATTGTCCTCGGACGAAATGCACGAGGAAGCCCTGCGCGCCCACCGCGACCGTCAGATTGCCCCGCCCATCTTCGGCAAGTTCCAGCTCTACGATGGTCGCACCGGCGACCCATTCGACCAGTTGGTCACTGTGGGCAGCATCTATATGTTGAAGCTCATCCACCTGGTGGAGGACAAGATTCACGCCCGCTCCACCGGTCCCTATTCGATGATTACCCAGCAGCCCCTGGGCGGCAAGGCCCAGTTCGGCGGCCAGCGCTTCGGCGAGATGGAAGTGTGGGCCCTGGAGGCCTACAGCGCCGCCTATAACCTTCAGGAGGTGTTGACGGTCAAGTCGGACGATGTGGCCGGTCGGGTAAAGACCTACGAGGCCATTGTTAAGGGCGAGCCCATCGGCCAGCCAGGCGTGCCGGAGTCCTTTAACGTCCTGCTCAAGGAACTGCAAAGCCTGGGGTTGTCCGTGGAGCTCCTCAATGAAGAGGACAGGCTTTCGCTCCTCGACGGCATGGGCGAGGACTCCGAGCTATACGAACCATTGGAGGCGATTTAATGGTCAGAATGCAAGACAGGACCGAAGTCCAGGCAACCAACTTTAATGCGATTCGCATTTCCGTCGCCTCTCCCGAGCAGATTCTGAACTGGTCTCACGGCGAGGTTACCAAGCCGGAGACAATCAACTACCGTACCCTCCGCCCGGAGAAGGACGGCCTGTTCTGCGAGCGTCTCTTCGGCCCCACCAAGGACTGGGAGTGCTTCTGCGGCAAGTACAAGCGCATCCGTTACCGGGGTGTGGTCTGCGACCGTTGCGGGGTGGAAGTCACCAGGTCCAAGGTCCGCCGTGAGCGCATGGGCCATATCCGGCTGGCGGCCCCCGTGGCCCACATCTGGTTCAGCAAGAGCACGCCCAGCCGTCTCGGCCTGTTGCTCGACTTGTCCCCGCGCAACCTGGAGCGGGTGCTTTACTTCGCCCAGCACATCATCACTTCAATGGATGATGAGAAGCGCGTGGAGATAATTGAAGAGGAACGTCTGCGGGTCGAGCTTGAGAAGGAAAAGCTGCAGAAGGCCCACGAAGACCGGCTGGCCGAGTTGCGGCAAAAACTTGAGGAGTTGGAAGATTCCGAAA
>VXOH01000155.1:18328-27658 GCA_009840135.1 Chloroflexota bacterium
TTCTCGCGTATGTTCGGCGTCAGCGTCTGATGTGTTTAAGAGAGTGTTCCGAAACCCCCGACGCGATTTCCGAAACCGCGGCGACCCAGGCGGAACTTGACGCCCTTCTCGACCAGATAACTCGCGAAGAGTCTGACCTGGAGTTCAAGCTCCAGGAGACCATCAACGAACTGGAAGACCTCAAGCCCCTCAAGATCTTGGCCGAGTCCAAGTACCGGGAGCTGAAGGACCGCTTTAACGAGCTCTTTGAGGCCGGAATGGGGGCCGAGGCCATCCTGGACATTCTGCGGACCCGCGACCTGGAAGCCATACGCGATGGGTTGGTCCGGGAAATGCGCTCCACCTCCGGCCAGCGCCGGAAGAAGGCCATCAAGCGGCTCCAGGTGGTGGAGGCTTTCCGCAACAGCGGCAACCGGGTCGAGGACATCATTCTCACCGTCTTGCCGGTATTGCCGCCCGAGCTGCGTCCCATGGTGCAGCTGGACGGCGGCAGGTTCGCCACCAGTGACCTGAACGACCTTTACCGCCGCGTCATCAACCGGAACAACCGGCTTAAGCGGCTCATGGACCTGGGCGCGCCGGAAATCATCATCCGCAACGAAAAGCGGATGCTGCAGGAATCCGTGGACGCGCTCATTGACAACGGCCGGCGTGGTCGCCCCATCCAGGGCAGCCACAATCACAAGCTGAAGTCCCTTTCCGACCTGCTGCGCGGCAAGCAGGGCCGCTTCCGGCAAAACCTGCTGGGCAAGCGCGTGGACTACAGCGGCCGCTCCGTAATCGTTGTGGGGCCCGAACTGAAGATGAACCAGTGCGGCCTGCCCAAGCGCATGGCCCTGGAGTTGTTCAAGCCCTTTGTCATGCACCGCCTGGTGATGCTGGGGGTATCTCCCAATATCAAGAGCGCCAAGCGCATGGTCGAGCGTGCCCGCCCCGAGGTATGGGACATTCTCGAAGAGGTCATCAAGGACCGGCCCGTAATGCTCAACCGGGCGCCCACTTTGCACCGTCTGGGCATCCAGGCCTTCATGCCGGTGCTTATTGAGGGCAACGCCATCCAGATTCACCCTCTGGTCTGTTCGGCCTTCAATGCGGACTTCGACGGTGACCAGATGGCGGTCCACGTGCCTTTGTCCCGCATGGCTGTTCACGAGTCCCAGGTGGCCATGCTCAGCACCCACAACATGCTCTCACCGGCCTCCGGGGAACCCCTGGTGGCTCCCACCCTGGACATGGTGCTGGGCTGCTTCTATCTCACGGAAATTAAGGCGGGCGCCCGGGGTGAAGGCGGCCGATTCTATGACTTTGACGAGGCCAGAATCGCCTTTGCCGACGGCCACGTGGCGCTGCGTGCCCGGATTTTCGTCCGGCACGTCCCCGGCCTGGAGACCGATGAGCCCTGGACCGAAACCACAATGGGCCGGCTGATTTTCAATGAGAATCTGCCCGAAGGCATCGGCTTCAAGAACTATGTCTTCAACAGCCGCGCCATCAAGGACCTGACGGCTGAGCTATATCAGAAGCTCACCAATGACGAAACGGCTGAGGCCCTGGACAAGATCAAGGACCTGGGGTTCCGGTATGCCACCACCTCGGGCATAACTATCGCCATCAACGACATCCAGATTTCCAACAAGAAGTCGGAAATCCTGAATGAGGCCGACTCCCTGGTTGACAGTTATGAGGACCAGTACCTGTCCGGCCTCATGTCCGAGGATGAGCGGTACAACGCCGCCGTCGAAGCCTGGACTGACGCCTCGGACCGCACCGAGCAATTGGTCAAGGACGAGATTGAAATCGGCAACTATGGCGGCATCGGTGTCATGGCCCTCTCCGGGGCCAAGGGTAACATCATGCAGATTAAGCAGATGGCCGGTATGCGGGGGCTCATGAGCAACCCCGGCGGCCGAATCATTGATCTGCCGGTGAAATCCAGCTTCCGGGAAGGTTTGTCCGCCCTCGAGTACTTCATCTCGACCCACGGCGCGCGCAAGGGGCTGGCCGATACCGCCCTCCGTACCGCCGACAGCGGTTACCTGACCCGCCGACTGGTGGACATCGCCCAGGAGGTGATAGTTCTCGAAGAAGATTGCGGCACCTACGATGCTTACTACATTGAGCCCAGGCCTGAAGCGACGTCGGAGTCCACCCTGCCCGAGCGTATCGCCGGACGCATGGCGGCTGCTCCCATAGTTGACCCGGCCACGGGCGAGTTGCTGGTGGACCGCAACGAGGTTATTGACGATGCCGTCGCGGAAAGGATAATGGAGGCGGAGATTGCTCAGGTGCCCGTCCGGTCTCCCCTGATTTGCGAGGCCAGGCGCGGCGTTTGCCAGATGTGCTACGGCCGCCTGCCTGCCACCGGCCAACTTGTGGAGTTCGGCCAGGCCGTGGGCATCATCGCGGCCCAGAGCATCGGGGAGCCCGGCACCCAGCTCACCATGCGTACCTTCCACACCGGCGGCGTTGCCGGTTCCGATATCACCAGCGGTCTGCCCAGGGTGGAGGAAATCTTCGAGGCCCGCGTTCCCAAGGGCGTGGCTCGCCTGTCTGAGATAGACGGAGAGGTCCAGTTGGTCCTTGATTCCGAGGGCCGGCGCCTGGTGGATGAGCCGGTGCGTATCGTTGACCGCCAGGAGTTCCGCGAGGACTACATGCTCCCCGAGGGTGTCCAGGTGCTGGTTGATGACGGAGACGAGGTGGAGGCCGGCATGCTTATCGCTGCCACCCTGCCCTCCCTGGGTTACGAAGCCGGGTTCGACGAAAGCTATGAGCCTCAGCCCATCGAGGAAGTAGTCGCCAACGTGGGCGGCCGGGTCGAGTTGGGCGACAGCATGGTATCCATCGTCTGGGAGGACCCGGAAGAGCGGGAATACCTGGTGCCCGCCTCCGCCGAATTGCTGGTAAGTCACGGCGACCAGGTGAAGGCCGGTGACCGGCTTACCGCAGGGCCCAAGAATCCCCACGATATCCTGAGCATTCAGGGTACCGGCGAGCTCCAGCAGTACATGGTCAACGAGGTGCAGCAGGTGTACCGCTCCCAGGGTGTGGGTATCCACGACAAGCACATCGAGATCATTCTGCGCCAGATGCTTCGCCGGGTGCAGGTCAAGTCTATTGGCGACTCGGACTTCATACCCGACCAGGTGGTGGACAAGATTCAGTTCCAGGAAAATTGCGGCAAGGTTCTGGCCGAAGGCGGCGAGCCCGGTACCGCCGAGCCGGTGCTGCTCGGCGTAACCCGCGCCTCCCTTCGCACCGACAGCTTCCTTGCGGCGGCATCCTTCCAGGAGACCACCCGCGTCCTCACCCAGGCAGCGGTCAGCGGTCAGCATGACTACCTGCAGGGCCTGAAGGAGAACGTCATCATCGGCCGCCTGATTCCCGCCAGGGTGGAGTCCACCGCCCTCAACGAAGAGCCGGAGCTTCCCGCGCTGGGCGGCTTCGAACAGATGAGCGAGGTCCAGGACCTGGTTGCGGCCGGTTGGCTGGAGTCCGGCGAAGAAGCTGCCGTTCGGGCCATGACCTTTGGCGGTGGCGCCGATGACCTGGCGTCTTCCGGGTTCTTCGTTGACGGCGAAACCACTTCCGCCACCGGCGGGGGTGAAACCAACGGCGCTGCCGAAACCCCGGCTGCCGGCGAGGAACTCATCGGAGGCGCCGACTTCGATATCTTCGACATGGACAACAATGCCACTGAGTAACCCTTCGAGTGGCGCCGGGCCAGCGGCGGACTTTCCTGACTATGCAGGACTGGAATTCTCCGTTGACCTGGCGCCATCTCATCCCCGGGGCCTTTCTCTCACTAATCCCGTAATTATTGCCTCTGGCACCTTCGGATACGACGGCTACGGCCGGGGGCTGACCCCCGAAATGGACCTGTCCCGGCTCGGCGCCGTCATCCCCAAGACCTTCACCCGCCACCCCCGCGAAGGCAATCCGGAACCCCGATGGTACCCGGAATCCTTTCGCGTCGCCCGGGAAACCCACGAGCCGGTGATGCTCAACGCCATAGGGCTGACCAATCCCGGCATCGAGGCCGGTCTGCAGCAACTTGCCCCCCAGTGGAATGATTGGGACGCCACCGTGCTCCTGAGCATGTCCGGCGAAAGCGTCGACCAGTTTGGCGAAATGGCCATGATGACCCGGGGTGTGACCGGCTTCGAGGCCATCGAGCTCAACCTCAGCTGCCCCAACGTGGAGCAGGGCGACCTGTTCAGCTACAGCGCGTCCGGCACTTACCAGGCCGTTGACGCCGTCAAAAGGCATGCGGAGGTTCCCGTCCTGGCCAAGCTGGCCCCCAACGTGCCCGACATTGTGCCCATAGCCAGGGCGGCCGTTGACGCCGGCGCCGATGCCTTGACCATCTGCAACACCATTCCCGCCATGACCATTGACCTGGAGTCTCGACGGCCGGCGCTGGGCAATATTACCGGTGGCCTGTCCGGTCCCGGGCTTCACCCGGTCGCGGTGGCCCTGGTTTACCGCGCTGCCCAGGCCGTGAATGTACCCATAATCGGGGTGGGCGGAATCTTCACCGCCGAGGAGGCCCTGGAGTTCATCCTGGCCGGCGCGTCGGCCATTCAGGTGGGAAGCGCCAACCTCGCCGACCTGTGGGCGCCGTTCAAGATTCTGGAAGACATGCGGTCCTTCCTGGGCGAGAGGGGCATCGCCGACGTAAAGGAACTAATCGGCGCCGTGCAGGAATGACGCATCTCTCCAGGAAGACAGTCCGAAAAATGAGAAGGGAGCGAGCAATCCACTCGCTCCCTTTGGCATTTCCCTTGACCCTTACCCTGGACCGTATCTTGCGAAGCACTATTGGGTCAGATAATTTGCATTGATGGGTGACCTTTCCGCTCATCTAAAGCTGGTCCAACGGCCGCCCGTTTATGGTTCCGTCCGTAGGGGCGCTTCGCGAAGCGCCCCTACCCCGAACAGACCTGTCCGTTCGCCATCAATTCATCTGCGATAGGCTACTATGCCGCCGTAGCCGCGGCGGTCTCAGCTTTCGCAATGCGCAGCCCACCTTCCCCCGAGTCAATCACCAGTCGGTCGCCGTCCCCGTATTCACCGGCAAGGATGCCCTTGGAGAGCGGATTCTCCAGGTGCCGCTGGATTGCGCGCCGCAGGGGCCTCGCCCCGTACGTCGGGTCCCAGCCTTCCCCTGCCAGCCACGTGGCCGCATCGGGGTTCAGGTCGAAGGTAATACCCACCTCTTCCAGACGGTTGGCCACGTCCTTCACCATCAGCCTTACGACCTCAACAATCTCCTCCCGCGTCAGGGGATGGAAGATTATCGTCTCATCTATCCGGTTGATAAACTCGGGACGGAAGGCCTTTCTGAGGGCATCCATCACCGACTTTTCCAGTTCCGCCCGCTGGTTCTCCGCCGCGGATGAGGCGGCAGACGAGGCTGAATTGAACCCAAAGCCCTGCCGGTTAATGTTGCCCGTCCCCAGGTTGCTGGTCATGATAATGACCGTGTTTCTGAAGTCCACCGTCCGCCCCTGGCCATCGGTCAACCGCCCGTCCTCCAGGATTTGCAGCAGGACGTTGAAGACGTCCGGGTGCGCCTTCTCTATCTCGTCGAACAGGATTACCCGGTAGGGGCGGCGGCGCACTGCCTCGGTCAGTTGACCGCCTTCTTCGTATCCCACATACCCCGGGGGAGCCCCTACCAGCCTGGACACGGTGTGCTTCTCCATGTATTCCGACATATCCAGCCGGACCATGTTGGCCTCGTCGTCAAACAGGAACTCGGCCAATGCCTTCGACAGTTCCGTTTTACCCACCCCGGTGGGGCCCAGGAATATGAAGCTGCCGATGGGCCGCCTGGGGTTGCTGAGGCCCGAGCGGGCCCGCCGGATGGCTTCGGAAACGGCGCTGACCGCCTCCTCTTGTCCGATCAACCGCTCGTGCAGGGTCGCCTCCATGTTGATCAGGCGCTCCGCCTCCTTCTCCAGAAGCCTGCCTGCGGGAATCCCGGTCCAGCTGGAAACCAGTTCCGCAATGTCCCTGCCATCCACCACCATGTCGAGCCCGCGACCCCCGTCCCCGTGGATTTCTCCGCGCCCGGCTTCCAGTTTCGACTTCAGTTCCGACTCCAGCCTCAGCCGCTCGGTCTTCAACTGGGCCGCCTGTTCAAACTCGTCCCGCTGCGCCGCTGACTCTTCCTGGTCGGCCAGTTGGCGCAGCCGTTCCTCCATCTCCTGGAAGGCGGGCGGCAGCCCTTCAGCGTCAATTCGCAGCTTGCTGGCCGCTTCGTCTATGAAGTCTATTGCCTTATCCGGAAGCTGCCGGCCCGTTATGTACCGGTCGCTCAGCCTGGCTGCTGCCTCCAGGGCCGTGTCGTCAATCTTCACCCGGTGATGCGCCTCGTACCTGGGACGCAGCGCCTTGAGGATCTCCACGGTGTCCTCGATGCTGGGTTCATCCAGGAATACCGGCTGGAATCGCCGTTCCAGGGCGGCGTCCTTTTCAATGTGCTTGCGGTACTCATCAGAGGTGGTCGCGCCTATGCACTGCAGTTCGCCCCTGGACAGAGCAGGCTTCAGGAGATTGCTGGCGTCCAGACCGCCCTCGGAGGCTCCGGCCCCCACCATGGTGTGAATTTCGTCCAGGAACAGGATAATCTCACCCTGCGCCTGGCGGACTTCGTCCATCACGGCCTTGAGCCTCTCCTCGAACTCTCCCCGAAACTTTGAGCCGGCCACCAGGGCTCCCATGTCCAGGGCCAGCACCCGCCGGCCCTTCAGCGAATCGGGCACGTCGTTGCTGGCAACCCGGGCCGCCAACCCCTCCGCGATGGCCGTCTTGCCAACGCCGGCTTCCCCGATTATCACCGGATTGTTCTTCTTGCGCCGGGTCAGCGTCTGGGTGACCCGGCGTATTTCCACGTCCCGCCCGATAACCGGGTCCAGCTTGCCCTCGGCGGCCAGCCTGGTCAGGTCAATGCTGTACTTTTCCAGCGCGCGGTAGCGGCTCTCGGCTCGCCGGTCGTCCACTCGGTGGCTGCCGCGTATTCCGGTCAGCGCCTGGTAAACCTTCTCCTGTTCAATGCCGAACTCCTGCACCACCCTGGCTGAGTCTCCCTGGGGTTCGCGGATGGCCGCTATGAAGAGATGCTCAACGCTGATGAAGTCGTCCTTCAGCCTCCGCATTTCCTCCTGGGCCGTATCCAGCAGCCGCTGGATTCTCGGGGTGGTATAAATCTGTCCGCCGGCGTTGGCCAGCTTGGGGGATGCTTCCAGCAACTGTTCAAGCCGGGCCTTGACCGCCGCATGGGGAATGCCCAGTTCAGTCAGCAAACGCGCCGGAATCCCGTCTTCCTGGTCCAGCAGGGCCAGGAAGACGTGCTCGGCGTCCCATTGGCTGTGCCGGTACCTGCGTACCAGTTCCTGGGATTCGTTCAGCGCCTGTTGTGCTTGTTCGGTAAAGTCTTCTGATCGCAATGTCATGGTCTCATCTCCTGGATTCACCCCTGGCTAGAGGCCCTTCCCACGCCTGTAAGGCTCCAGGGCCCGTCGTCAAATTGAGGGCAGGGGTCTCCCAGAGTACCTTTTCGTCGTTCCTGCGAAGGCGGGAACCTCGCCAGGCTGGGGTCAAGATTCTTGCCCTCGCAGGAAAAATGGTGAGTTTGACGATACCACTAGGGGGTGTCGGACAAATGAATTTTTAATAATGCGCTATCCACAACGGAATAGCCTGCGGTTCGTGGCTTCCAATACTCCACGGAATTGGTCCCCTACCGCTTCTGCATTTCCTCGATGGTTGAGCGGAGGCTCCTCACTTCATGCTCCAGTTCCTCGATCCGCGCCATCAGTTTCAGCGCCACCTCGGCGCCGGCCAGGTTCACGCCCATGTCCTCGGTGAAAGTCTTGATTCGGCGCAGGCGCTCAATGTCGGCCTCGGAATACAACCGCTGCCTCCCGTTGGACCGGGAGGGCCAGATCAACCCCACGCGCTCGTAATATCGGAGGGTCTGGGCGTGGAGGCCAACCATGCGCGCCGCGATGCTGATTACGAAGCAGGGTTCCTCTGAATTGTTTATGGAATTGTGCCTTAAATTGTTTCTCTGGTAAGCCATTTCTATACCTTCTCTTCCGTCTGCAGGTCCTTCAGTTTCCGATACAGCTCCTGCTCCTCCGGCCCGGGGTCGGTTGGAAGAACCGCCTTTACGGTGGTGTAGAGACTTCCCTTGTTGCCCGTCTTGTTAAGCTCCGGCATTCCCTGCCCGTTCATTCGAAAGCGTCGCCCGTTCTGGGTCCCCGGCGGGATCGTCAGGGCGACTCTTCCCGTCAACGTTGGCACCGTAACTTCCGCTCCCAGCACCAGGTCTTCCACCGGAACCTCAACCTCCGAGTACAGGTCACCGCCCTTGCGTTCAAATCGGGGGTGGGCCATGACGCTTACAGTCAGATAGAAATCCCCGTCTCCGCCGCTGCCGGCCGGAATGTGCACCCTGGACCCCGTGTCCACTCCAGGCGGTATCTTGACCTCCAGGCGGCGTCCATCCGGCAGGTTAACCATGCGCGCCGCCCCTTCGGCGGCTTCGGACAGCGTTATTTCCACGGGATATTCGGCAGGGGGGCGGCGGCGCCCCGAAGGTTCCGAGCCCAGGTTGTTGAAAAGTCGGTCAAACAGGTCGTCGGACCCGAGCCCGCCCAGGTCGAAATTGACTCCGCTGTTACTGCCAAAGTCTCCCTCGGAGTAAAATCGAAATCCTCCCGTGCCTCTGCCGTGGCTACGGGCCCGGGCCTCGGCCTGCTCCAGTTCGTCGGCGTGCATCCAGCGGTCGCCGTACCTGTCGTACTTGGTGCGCTTTTCGGCATCGGAAAGAACGCCGTGAGCTTCGTTAATCTGTTTGAATTTCTCCTCGGCGTCGGGGTCGCCCGGGTTAACGTCAGGATGATATTGACGGGCCAACTTCCGGTAGGCTTGCCGGATTTCCCTGTCGCTGGCGTCCCGGGCCACTCCCAGCAGTTCGTAATAATTGGCCGGCATAGTGTTCACCTCGCTGGGCTGTCACCTTGTGGGAGTCATGGCCTCGCTGAAAATATTGTAGCTGAATAAGTGTATATTGTCAATGAAACTAATGTGATACAGTAAGTAAACTTGACAAGAAAGACTAAATAATATACCATCATTTACATAGCATTGATATGTAAGATATCAATCTTACTGGTAAATCGGTATAAACTAAATGACCAGGAGGAAATAACATGATGATGCGAAGATGGGACCCATTTGTGGAGCTGCGCAGGATGCAGGGAAACATGCTCCGCCGGGGACGCGGTTTCCCGCACCCCACCGCCAGCTATGCCGAAA
>VXOH01000155.1:27668-33356 GCA_009840135.1 Chloroflexota bacterium
ATGCCGAAACGGACGGATGGGCAATTCCCCTGGATGTGACGCAGGACGGCGATAACTTCGTGGTTCACGCTTCCGTGCCCGGGGTGAATCCATCGGACCTGAACGTCACCATCGAGAACGATGTGCTGACCATCCGGGGCCAGACCTCTCACCAGGCCGAGCAGAAGGAGGGGCGCTTCCTGGTGCGCGAGCGGCACACCGGAAATTTCCACCGCCGCCTGCGCCTGCCCGATACCCTGGACGTGGACCAGGCCTGCACCAACTTCGAGCACGGGGTCCTCACCATTGCGTTCCCCAGGCTGGAGGCCAGGCAGTCGCGGCAGTTGCCCATCAACGTTGGTGGCGCAATCCAGGAAAGCGAGATTCGGGAGGGCGAGATTCAAGGGAGTGAGGTCCACGGGTCCGAGGCCTAGCCTGAGCGCGTGGGCCGGCGGTAATAGCCGGCTGGCACTGCCGAGGGGCCCCATAGGGCCCCTCCTTTTCTTGGCATTCTATGACCGCTCTCGGCGGTTCCGCAAAACGAAGCAGCGTTCCATTTTGGGTGGTCTGGGGCCCAATTGTAGGGGCAGACCTTTGTGTCTGCCCTGGTCTCGCTTCCGCAAAACATCCTCCGCTTGTTGGCAAGCAACGAAGGTGCTACAATCTCTAGGCCGTTTAAAGCAGCAAACGCTCTCAACAACGGCGCCAATCCCCAGTAGCTCAGCGGTAGAGCGGGCGGCTGTTAACCGCTAGGTCGCAGGTTCGAATCCTGCCTGGGGAGCCACTTCAATAGTCTGACCCTGCCAAGCTCTTCTGCCGACCAGTTCACTTCTCCTGAGAACCACTGCCACTTTCTTCATGGACCAGCACCCTTGGTCCAATCTCCTGCCCAGATTTGGATTGCTCCTCGGCGACTGGCGCTCTTAATTGGTGCTAAAATAGAGCCGAGGCGACGCTGATGGCCGCAATGAGCAACGAGGAACGTCTGGTTCGGCTGGAAACCCGACAGGAAACCCTCGCAACCAAAGAGGATATTGCAAACCTGGAAGCCAGGTTGATTAAGTGGATGGTCGGCCTGATGCTCGGCTCCATCGTTGCGGCAACTGCCATCGCCACCCTCATCGAACGTTTGACATAAACGACTTTGCGGGCTCCGCTGCCCTCTACGACATCAGCATTTTTGAGTTCCCGCTGCCATAGCCACCCTTCACCTTCGCTACCCAGGAATCAGCCGCAGTCAGAGCCGCAAAATTCCCCCTGAAATTCGGGGATTGATGTGGTGAGTTCCTCCGAAAAGGAATTCTTGCTGTCTCTCATAGCGGGGCTGAGACTAGAGGCCATTTCAAAATCCCTTCCCCCTCGATGGGGGAAGGTTAGGATGGGGGTGACGCCCCGAATATTCGGGGCCTTTCCATAAGAAAACACTTCCCTCCAGGTCTTTTGAAATAGCTACTAGGGCCTGGAGCAAGGCCGCTTGGGGCCATTATTTTTTCCCAGCCCCAGGCAAACGTCAACTCGAATCCTGCCTGGGGAGCCACGATGAACCAGTAACGGAGGCCACGCTGGACGCGGCCTCCGTCTTTTTTCGGGCCGTCGCCTCTGCCCGCGGTCGGAAAATTCGCCACGTTATTCGGAGGCGTTCTTCCAGAGGTGGCATCCGGTGACACCCAGGACAATGGGCAGCACGGTATCAACCGCCGCCCAGATCACCCATGACTGGTGGTTGCCGTCAGACCCGCTACTGCCCAGGTAATCGCTTCCGTTGGCAAGCAACGCAAACCAGTTGTGCAGGAACAGAATTGTCACCCCGGCCGTTACGAAGAAAGCGACATTGGCTTCCAGATAGCCTCGGGTAACACCCTCACCCGAATCCCCCCCGTCAACCCCGCTCTTGCGGGAGTAGTTGTAGATGAGCGCCAGCGCCAGCCCTATCAACATCAGGACATCCAGCACGTACCAGATGCTCAGCACATCCAGGGAATCCGCTAGGAATGTGTTGATGATGAAGAAAACCGCCACAACCACGGCCACCAGCATCATGTAGGCCCCTGCCAGCTTCTTTAGTCCACTCATAGCGCCTCCCTTTGCTCAGGCTCAGAATCTCCCCGAATTTACTCCCTGGCTCCCCCGTTCTTCAGGAATCTCCAGGCTGTAGTGCCAGATTCCTGCATATCAGACTAACATATCGGAGGTATATCACCAATAAGACAGCCGAAATATTCATGCCGGCTTCACTTGCTCATTGATTCTTTACGAAATTGGAGACATCAGCCCGGGGCGGTCGATTTTCGACAGCATCCTGTCCACTCCGTTCGTGGTGAGCTTGTCGAACCATAAACGGACGGCCCTAGGACAAGCTTATGGCGAACGGGCCCGGCAACAATGCAATGACCCTGAGACATCAGCCCGGCGGGTTGCAGCCCTTCCCTCGCAAGTCTAAACTGTCATCAATTCCTGGGAACCGCCCGGACCGTCCGGCGAGCCAGGATAAGGAGGGACCTCCAATGACGTTGCCAGTCCACGCCCAGCCCGGCGCCCACACACCTGGAAGCCAGGGCCCCTACTCTCATCGGCCCATGGTGTGGGGTACCCGCGGAATGGTGGGAGGCGGGACCCAGCTGACCGCCCAGTCCGGGATGCGTATCCTTTGGCAGGGCGGAAACGCCGTGGATGCTGCGGTGGCCTCGGCCCTGGCCGCCGGCGTAATGGAACCCACTGCCCACTATACCCTGGGCGGCGAGGTTGCGTTCCTCTTCTATGACCGCTCCAGCAAGTCCGTCCGCTCAGTGGTAGGGCAGGGCTGGGCTCCGCAGAAGGCCACCATTGAGCATTACCTTGCCAACTGGGGCGAAATTCCTCCCGGCGTATTGAGCACCACCGTGCCCGGCGTAATTTCTGCGCTGACTACCATGCTTGCCGAGTATGGCACCATGTCCTTCGGCCAGGTGGCGGAGAACGCCCTGCACTTCGCCGGCAACGGATTTCCTTCCTACCAGCTGTTTACCAGGACCATCGGCACGGCTGAGCGCATGGCCAATCTGCGAAAATATCCCGAATCCGCCAGGGTCTTCCTTCCCAACGACCGGCCCCCGGCCCTCGGTTCCCTGTTCTTTCAGAAGGACCTGGCCCGGACTCTCGGCCTGATGATTCAGGCTGAGGAAAGCTCCCTGTCCCACGGCGGGACCCGTGAAGCCGGCATCCGGGCCGCTCGCGATGTTTACTACAAGGGCGACGTGGCGCGCCGCATGGTAAATGCCCTTCAGAATCTGGGCGGCCTCTACGAGCTGGAGGATTTCGCCGACTACCAGTCCCCGTTGGAAGAGCCCATTTCCGTTACCTACCGGGGTTACCAGGTCTTCACCAACCGTTCCTGGACCCAGGGCATCAGCCTGTTGCAGGCGCTGGCCATTCTTGAAGGCTGCAACCTGCCGGAACTGGGCCATAACTCACCCCAGGCCATCCACCTCCAGGTGGAAGCCCTGAAACTTGCCTTCGCCGACCGGGAACGCTACGTCGGCGATCCGGACTTCGTTGACGTACCCTTCGACGGCCTGCTTTCCAGGGAATATGCCGCTTTGCGCCGGACTTTGATTGACTCTGATAAGGCCCAGTCCTGCTACCCGCCCGGCGACCCCCGCAAGCTGCTGGCCGTTGACCCTGCCCACGCCGCCGCTGCCCGGGCTCAGGAGCCCATGGCCGTCGGTGGCGATGGCGACGGTACTACCTATCTTGCGACCGTGGACTCCTCGGGCAACCTGGTTTCGGCCACTCCCAGCAGCTTCGGCGCCCTGGCCCAGGGCATGGTGCTGGGCGATACGGGCATCCTGGCAAACTGCCGGGGTTGCTACTTCTGGCTGGACGAGAACAATCCCAACTCGCTGGAGCCCCGCAAGCGGCCCCGTACCACGCCTTGCACCTTCATCATCCTGAAGGACGGCGACCCCTTCATGACCCTGGGAACTCCCGGCGGCGACAGCCAGCCCCAGAGCAACCTGCAAACCCTGTGCAACGTGATAGATTTCGGGATGAATGTTCAGGAAGCGGTGGAAGCGCCCCGCTTCTGCGGTTACAGTTTCCCCCAGTCGCCCTGGCCCCACGAGGAATACCCCAACCTGCTGGAAATTGAGGGACGGGTCTCGCAGGAGTTGGTGGACAGGCTCAATGACATGGGCCACCAGGTTAAGGACATCGGCCCCTGGGGCGTGCCCAACGGCTTTACCCCCATCCTGGTCAACCCGGCGGATGGCGTTTACCACGGCGGCGCCGACCCCCGCAAGGAATCGGTCATGCTGGGCTGGTAATTTGCAAACGGCGCGAGCCTTGTTGGAAACCGTCTCAAGAGTCCCCTCTCCCTCTGGGAGAGTGTTAGGGTGAGGGCCTACAGCAAAAGTGGAGAGCCCCTCAGGAAAACCAACTCCGGTTTTGATTTAGGGAACCTCTGAACAAGTGCCTTCCCTCTTGATGGGGGCGGAATGTCCGCCCGTGGCGGTAAGGTTAGGATAGGAGTGACACACCCCCGACGAGCCAACGGCAATTAGTGAGCATTCGTGCCCATTCGTAGCTAAACAAAGGAGACAGCAAATGGCAACCCTGGTAACCGGCGGCGCCGGATTCGTCGGGTCCAACATAGTGAAGGAACTGGCTTCCCGTGGTCACGATGTGGTGAGCTTTGACGTTTCGCCGGCGGACGACCTCAACCGTGAATACCTGGGCGACCTGGCCCCTCGCGTCACCTTCGTCACCGGCAGCATTCTCAACTCTGCCGACCTCGACTCCCTTCGCCAGTCTTTCGAGTTTGAAAAAATCGTCCACGCCGCCGTGTTTACGGTCAACCGCGTTGACCTGGAAACGGCCCGCAGCCGGGATATCGTTGAAATAAACGTCACCGGCACCGCCAACCTGCTGGAACTGGCCCGCCAGATCGGCCCGGAGCGCTTCATCTACATCAGTTCCGGCTCCATGTACGGCATGGCCCGGGCCTCGGACCAGTATTTCAACGAAGACGATCCATCCCGGGCCGACACCCTTTACGGCATTACCAAGGCCGCCAGCGAGGCCATTACCCAGCGTTACGGCGAGCTTCACGGTTGGGCCACCGCCAGCCTGCGCCTCAGCACTCCCTACGGCCCCATGGAGCGGGTGACCGGTCACCGCGACAATATGTCCATTCCCCACCAGTGGACCGGCCGGCTGGTGCGCGGGGAAGCCATCGCCGCCGAAGATTCCGACGTTGGTCGGGATTTTACCTACGTTTTGGATATTGCTTCCGGTATCGCCACCGTGGTAGACTCCCCTGCTCTGCCCCATGACCGCTACAACATCACCAACGGCGTGTGGGTTACCGGCGAGCAGATTCAGCGCACTCTGAGGGAGCTTTACCCAGACATTGTGGTGGAGGAAGGGGCCGAGCCCGTTTCCAACGTCAGCACCTCCCCGTCCCGGGGACCCCTCTCCGGCTATCGGCTCTGGCACGATTTCGGTTGGACGCCCCGGTACGATCTGGCCGCCGGCCTTGCCCACTACGTGCAGTGGCGCCGCGACTCCGGGTTCATGGACTAAACGAGGTGCGTGTCGAGTGTCTCTTCTTTCTCGATGGCCTGCCAGGGGTATGTAATCGGCCATTCCCAAGGAGAACTACCCGATGAAATGTCATCCTGAGCGGAGCGAAGGATCTAGAATCACAGGGTATAGAGGTATTGTCTTTCTGAA
>VXOH01000136.1 GCA_009840135.1 Chloroflexota bacterium
GGCTATTTCCTCGAATCTGGTTGACGAACTCTTCAGCAGAGTAAATGCCCTGCCTGCTCCCACCGTTCCGGCCATCAGACCCATACGGCGGGAATTTTCACGGCGGCTGGCGGGGGCCAGCGCTGGCGAGGTCATCGCCCTGGTGCAGGACATTGTCGACCGGTCCTTGCTGGAAGGGGCGCGAGAGGTGAGGTGGATGGGCTTTGAGATAGTTCATTACCACCGTCCTGCCCTGGAATCCCTCGACCTGCCAACCCTGGAAACCTTGGGCCGCACCCTGAACTCCTGGGACTCGGTGGACGTATTTGCGCTGTACCTGTCGGGCCCGGCGTGGCGCAATGACCAGATTGGCGACCGTGACGTTCAAAGTTGGGCGAGGTCGGAAAACCTCTGGTGGCGGCGGGTGGCCCTGGTCAGCACCGTTGCCCTGAATCTGAAGGCCCGCGGCGGTACCGGCGACGTCGCTCGTACTATGCCCGTGTGCCGTATGCTGGCCGACGACGGCGAGGATATGGTGGTCAAGGCGCTATCATGGGCTCTGCGGGTTGCAGTGCAGCATGACAGGGAGGCGGTAGAGTCCTTCCTGGCGGAATACGAACACTGCCTTGCCGCCAGGGTCAAGCGCGAGGTTGCAACCAAGCTCAGTACGGGCCGGAAAAGCCCTCGTCGCCCGGCCAAGGTTTAAAGGGAAATTGCCAGAGTGGGTAACTACGGAAAACCTTCGTGATTCTTCTGTCCCTTCGTGGACAAACCAAAAATCGGAGGTGCGGCTATGAAAGCTGCCGTTTTGCGAGAGGTCAACGTACCCCTGGAAGTGGAAGAGGTGCAGGTTGATTCGCCCGGGCCCCGGGAGGTCCTCATCCGCACCGGCGCCAGCGGAGTCTGCCACAGTGACCTCCACTACGTTGAGGGAAGTTACAACATCCCCAAGCCCGCCATTCTCGGCCACGAGGCTGCCGGTATCGTTGAGATGGTTGGCGAACAGGTCCATTACCTGAAGCCGGGCGACACGGTGATTATGTGCCTGTCCGTATTCTGCGGTCACTGCGAGTTCTGCCTGCGTGGTCAGCCCGTGCTCTGCACCCGCACCGACGTGGTCCGAAGCGCCGGCCAGCCGCCCAGGCTGCGGAAGAACGGCGAAGGCATCACCCAGATGGCCCAGCTGGGTTCCTACGCCGAGATGATGCTGGTCCACGAGAACGCCTGCGTCAAGGTGCGGGACGATGTGGCCGTTGACCGGCTGGCCCTGATTGGGTGCGGCGCCACCACCGGCCTGGGCGCGGTGCTGAACACGGCCGCCGTAGAGCCTGGCAGCACCGTCTGCGTTGTGGGCTGCGGCGGTGTTGGCCTCAACTGCATCCAGGGGGCGGCCCTGGCCGGGGCATTGCGTATCATTGCCGTGGATACGGTGGAGACCAAGCTGACCATGGCCCGCGAGTTCGGCGCCACCGACGTTATTGATGCCTCCAGCGGCGACGTGGTGGAGCGGATTCGCGACCTGACCGACGACGGGGTGGACTACTCCTTTGAGGCCATCGGACTGAAGCAGACTGCCGAGCAGTGCTACCAGATGCTGCGGCCCGGCGGCACCGCCACGATCATCGGCATGATTCCCGAGGGGACTAAGATTGAGATTGACGCCGGCGGGTTCCTGCGTCGGGAGCGGAAACTCCAGGGCAGCAGCATGGGCTCCAACCGTTTCCGCACCGATATGCCCCGCTACATTGAGTTCTACCTCCAGGGTAGGCTGAAGCTGGACGAGTTGGTTTCGCAGCACATGAAGCTGGAGCAGATTAACGAGGCCTTCGCCGACATGAAGGGCGGCAACGTGGCCCGCAGCGTGATTTTGTTTGACTAGGTAGGTGCCGAACAACCCTGAAATGATGGGTTTTATTCCGCTCGTCCTGAGCTTGTCGAAGGGCCCGTCCGCCGGAGGCGGATTCGACAACCTCACCACGAACGGACTCCCGTTTCAAACGTCAGAACAATGTTGCTTGACCATGTAGGGGCGGTTTGCGAACCGCCCTTACGCCTAACCTCCAGGTTAACGGGGCGGGTCTGAAACCCGCCCCTTGAAATTTCAGGGAGATTGGCAGCCCCTACTCTCCAAACACCGTGTCTTTCATGCCGGGAAGCCCCAGATTCTGGATGCGCCTGTCCTGTTCGGGAGGGGTATCGGCGATGGCATGGGGTTGCTCGGTGTAGTTGGCGGCCAGGTACTCCGCCAACGTGTCCTGCTCTGTGCCAGGCTCGGCGAAATCGGCCAGCCCCGGGCCGAGCAAGGGAGGCCCGCCCGCCTCGCCGGTGACCTCACCTGAGGAGCGGGTATGGCTGCCGTCGTGGCCCGATATGCCGTACAGGTTCACCCGCCCCGCAGCCGGTACGTTGAAGGGAAAGCCGCTGCCCCCGTCAACCAGGAAATTCATGGTGGCCATCTTTACCATGCGGTCCGGATCGCCCACCAAATTACCCTCTTCCACCAGGCGCTCGGTAACTGTTCCGTCGTCGGCTACCAGGGCCAGGGACTGAATGCGATTCCCGGCGGGCTCCGCCGGGTCGAAGCTGAAACGCATCCCGGCGACTTGAGGGAAGCGCCCGGAGGGCGTCTGCCCTACTTCATCGGCGGCGATGGAATGCTCCATGATGGCCAGCAATTCCGCTGTGGTCATGTTGACGATTACCACCCCGTTGTTGAAACGCAGGGTGCCCTGAATGTCCAGTTGCGAGATGCTGCCGGCCTCCTTGCCGATGTCCGGGTTGGCCTGGGGTGGGAGTAGCTGAAACTCCGAGGAATCGCTGGAGCCCGGGGGCTGGTAGATTAGGCCAATCTTGTCTCGAATGCCGCCGCTGTTTTTCAGCGCGACGGCGACCTCCGGGTCAACCTGGCGGGCCGTCCACAGGAAGGAGTCGACTATCAGGTTGCCCAGGTTGGTTTCCTCGGTGCGTACTGCCTCGCGTACGCCGTTCAAATAGACCGAGGTGCTGCCGAATGTGTTCCCATCGCGTTGGCGAACTACGCCCCTAAGCGATTCGGCGATGTCGGTTACTTCCGGTATTGGTTTGCCCGCGAACCGGTGCCCGCCCTGGGGATTGGTGGCATAAGCCCCGCTCAGGTAAGGGTCAACGGAGTCGGGGACTACCAGCCCCGCGGCGTCGAAGTCCACCACCAGCCGGCCCAGGTACTTATAGTCGCCGTCGGTGTTCACCAGCAGCACGGGCTCACCCGAGGCGGATCGGTAATGGAGCGGATAGTCTCCGGCGGATACGTCGCCTGGCCAGAGACGGTCGGTCTCGTCAGACAGCAGGGTGTTTGAGCCGCCCGCCACGATTATGTCCACGTCGGACAGCAGGGAGGCCAGCTCCTGCTCGATGGCAATCCGCTGCATGTGGGCCAGCAGGATAACCTTGTCAATGCCTTGTTCGGTCAGCGCGTCCACCGCCGGCTGGATTGCGCCAGCCAGGTCCGATGCGGCGGCCCCGTCCTCGGGCAGGACTTTGATGCCGCCGGATATGGTCAAGGTGGATAGCCAGGTAGTTGTTGCGCCAACTATCCCGATTCTCTCGCCTTCCACGGTAATCACCGCGCTGCCGGCCAGGCTGCCGGAAGCCAGCATTGCCTCCTGTCCATCGGCGACAACCAGGGGGGCCAGGGCGTCGTCGTCAGAGAAGAGCAGGTTGCTGGACAGGTAGGGAAACCGGGCGCCGTTGTACACACCCGCATCCTCTTGTTGGTGAGCGATCTGGGAAGCGAAGGAAGGAGTGCCCCGGTCCAGTTCGTGGTTGCCCAACGCGGAGGCCTGAAACCCCATGGCGTTTAGCAGGGCGATGTCGCCACGGCCCTCACCGGAAACGCCCAGCACGGCGTTGTTGATTTGGTCGGCGGCGGCATAGTAGCGGGGCCCGGGAATGTAGTTGTCGCCTGAGCTCAACACCAGTGTGCTGTCAGGGAATTGCCGTCGGAATCCGTCCGGTTCTGTTTAGTTTTGCGGGGTATTTGAGTGTTCGGTGACGGTGGCAACATC
>VXOH01000072.1:0-18037 GCA_009840135.1 Chloroflexota bacterium
GAGTAATTCTCTATATAATTATACAAAATAATTAGCATTGGCATACATGAAAATGCCGGCGAAAACTGCAGTATTCCAGCCAGCAATTACAAGAAGAGAGGGAAATTCCACCAAATTGATTGATATTTCGGCAACAGCCTTGTAAATTGCAGTCGTTATGCTCAAGACAGGTAAGAAAGCGCCGGACTTCACTGTCTCCCTGGGTAGCGGCGGCGCGTTCACTCTTTCGGAGCACCGGGGGACCAACGTGGTGCTCTATTTCTATCCCATGGTGTTCTCCCCCGGTTGAACCGCCGAAGCCAGGGAGTTTGGCGACTCTCAAGAAGCATTTGAGGCTAATAACGCGCTGGTGTTGGGCGTCTGCACGGCAGGCGTCAACTGGGTAAGGCGGTTTTCCGAGCACTGCGGGGTAAGTTTCCCCCTGGCCAGTGACAAATCCGGAGCTTTGAGCCGTCTTTATGACGTGAGGCGATGGCTGGGGCTGGGCACGTCCAGGGTGACCTACGTAATCGACGCCGAAGGAATTATTCGGGACGCTTTCCATCACGAGCTGTCCACCTCCAGCCACGTGGAAAGGGCGCTTAATGTATTGGAAGCCGTTGGCCGGCATTAGGCCACCTGCGCAACCGCTTCCTTTGCTGAAAAGACAGCCTGGCGAGGCGGCTAGAAGGCGCCGCCATTTCCCCGCTACGGTCCTGCCCAGACCTGCCCGCAACCCGGCCGGCGGGGGTAAATACACGCCTTGTGCTGAAAGATACAAGCCGCTTATAATCTTGGAGGGACTGGATTTCCAGCTATTTGGGGGTAAGCCGTGACTACAGGTCAGACCAGCAGCCAGGCCGGTGAATTGCTGGCGTTTTTCCGGGGCAACTACGTACCTTTGAGCCAGGCGAAGGTCAGCGTTATGACCCATGCGCTGCACTACGGTACCGGAGTTTTCGAAGGTATAAGAGGCAACTGGAACGAAGAGCAGGGCGTCGTTAATATTTTCCGGCTGAGGGAACACTACGATCGGTTGCTGCGGGGCGCCCGGCTGCTGATGCTGAATATCCCCTATACCGTTGACCAGTTGTGTGACATCACCGTGGAGTTGGTGGAAAGGAACGAACACAGCCAGGACATTTACATACGACCCCTCGTTTACAAGAGCGCCGAACTGGTAGCCAACCTGAAGCTGCAGGAACTGGAAAGCGACTTTACCCTCATCACCGTTCCCTTCGGAAACTACCTGGGGTCAGACTTACTGCACTGCTGTACCTCATCATGGCGTCGCGTGGACGACCCCATGATTCCGGCCCGCCTGAAGATTTGCGGCATCTATGTCAACAGCATTCTGGCCAAGACCGAGGCCACCCTGGCAGGCTTCGATGAAGCCATCATTCTTAACCAGGACGGCCACGTATGTGAAGGTTCGGGCGAGAACCTCTTCGTGATTTCAGACGGCCAGATGATTACGCCCAGCCTGGAGGACAATGTCCTTCCCGGCATTACCCGCGACACAGTCGTCCAGTTGGCCCAGAGCGAACTGGGCCTGAAAGTGGTTGAGCGCAGCATTGACCGCAGCGAACTCTACCTGGCCGATGAGGTATTCCTCACCGGCACGGCTGCCCATCTAACCCCCGTAGTTGAACTGGACCACCGATTGATTGCCGACGGAAACGCGGGGCCGATATCGAGCAAATTACAAAAGATGTACTTCGACATAGTCGTCGGCCGCAACGAAAAATTCCGTCACTGGTGTACCCCCGCGTCCCCACGCTTAGTTACGGTTTAAGCGCCGCTGATCCGGAACCAGGCACGGCTGCTTCCCCTTCCCCAGTCCGCTTGAGGTGAAGATAGTCCTTGGTTCAAGCTACCTTAAGCTGGTACGCCCTCTTCCTTACCGCTGCGATTCTGGCAGCGGCATACCTGGTGGGGAGCCTGTCGCCCTCTTATCTAGTGGTGCGCAAGGCGATAGGGCGAGACATCCGGCAGATGGGGGACGGCAACGCTGGGGCCGAGAATGTCTCAAGAGTGCTGGGGCTGAAGACGGGCGTACTGGTGGGGGCGATTGATATCCTCAAAGGGCTGGTGGTGGTGCTGCTGGCGCGGAACCTGGCTCCCTCTATCCAGGCTGACGGTCCGCTGGGCCTTATGGCGTCGGGAGAAACCTTCCGGCATGCCTTGATGCTGCTGGCCGGAGCGGGGGCTGTCATCGGGCATAGCTGGTCAATCTACCTCCGGGGGCCAGGAGGCCGGGGAGCGGCAACGGCCGTAGGGGCATTGGTTTGCCTGGCGCCGTTACCCTCGCTGCTGGTAACACTGCCCTCCCTTGGACTGATGTTTCTCAACCGCAGCCCCACCTGGGGCCTGGCTTCCTTCTTTATCGGCTGTGTCGGCATGGTGGCTGTCCTGGGTTATTTCGGGCTCTTTGGCTACAGCTGGCATTGGATTGCTTATACCGCCACTTTGCCCGCCCTGGTCGGGCTGATTCATCTGAGAAGCATGAAACGTCCGCTGGCGAGGGCAGCGCGGCTGAACGGAGATTGAGAGGCCAAGGCCGCAAAAAATGAAAGTGCCTGAACGCTCCTTTGTGGCCGCGCCAATCCTGAACTGATGCCGAATTGTCACTAATGGACCGCGCCTCATTTACGGTTCCCTGCCGACGTTGCTTATTGAATCCACCTTCCCCTTTAGACGAGAGCACTTAACCAAATGTGGATAATCCTCGCCCTGGTTTCCGCCGCCTCCCTGGCGGTCGTACACCTCACCGACAAGCGCCTGCTCGACAGTCATCTGCCAAACCTGTCCACCCTGTACCTGTGGATAGCCTTCGGCCTGGCCGTATATATCGTCGGAGCGTTAGCCATCTTTGGCATTCCCACGGACACTTCATTCGCCTACGTAGCCGCGGCTATTGGTTCGGGCCTGGCCCTGGGGGTCGGCTTCGCGCTGCTCTTCGTCGGGCTCAAAATCGGGGAGGCATCCCGCGCCGTGGCCATTGCCCAGTCTTACCCCATCTTCGTCGCCCTGCTGGCGGTACCGCTGCTGGGTGAACGCCTCAGCGCGATTCAATGGTCCGCGATCCTGCTTGTAGTGCTGGGCACTATGGTTATATCACTGCCCCCCTCTACTCGAAGATGGTCGGACCTGAAACCATCAAAGGGAACGCCGGCCTTGCTGGGCTGTGGAGTATTCCTGGGAGTGGGCTTCTTTGCCGCCAAGCTGGCCCTGCAGGAGAGCTCCTTCCCTACGGTCTTCATTTACCAGCAATTGGGGACCCTGATAGCCTTCCTGCCCTTCTGCCGGCCCGCGGTCTGCAGGCAACTCCTGGGGGCGATGAAGAACCGAGAGGCCGTGGGCCTGCTGGTCGTAGGGGAGGGCCTGCTGCCACTGGTCGTAGTGGCCGGATCGTTACAGGCCACCAATTTGGGACCCGTATCCCTGGTGACCGCCTTCCTGGCAACCACTCCCCTGTTCGTGTTTGTTCTGGCTACCTTGCTGAGCCAGGGGCGATTGCACCTGATGGAAGAGGTAATTTCCCGTCAGGCCTTGCTGGTAAAGTTGGCTTCCATAACCATGATAGTCCTGGGAGTCAGCGCCCTGGGGTTTTTCTAAACTAGAGCTAAAGTGAAAACTACATTTGACTGGAAACGAACTAACCGTACCTTGCCGCTGCATATCGACGCTTCTGCCACGGACCGTAGGGGCGATTCGCGAATCGCCCCTACTTCGCATGCGGGGCTGAATGCACATCCCACCTTGGCTTTGGTTTAGTTATATCCCTTCGCCATTCATACCCCGAGGACTTTTCCTGGGCGCTGCTTCAAATATCCTTCCTTCGCATTAGCGGAAGGCAGGGATGGAAGTGCAAGCACATTCTGCGTTAGGAGCAACGGAGTCCTGGTTGCTCGCTTCCGGTCTTGAGACAGCTCGCAGGTCCCATCAGGCTTCCAAGAGATGCCTCGAAGCCCACGCTACCGGCTCGGTTTGACACTTTGGCGTAACTGGTCGAAAATCCACGAAAGTCGCCGCTGACAAACTCCAACCTGTCCGCCCCGCTAACAACAATGGCAACGGAGGAAGCTATGGGCTGGTCCAGCCACCATAAGAACGGGCTCATCTATTACGACTCCCAGAGAAGTTACCGGGGATATACCCTGGTGGCAACCAATCGGGGAGGCAGCTATGCCAACCTGATAGACATGGAGGGCCGTGTCTGCCACCGGTGGTACCATCCCGAGGAGATTGTTTACGGCTACCTGCTACCCAACGGAAACCTGTTATTCAGAAGCCGAATGGCCCGTCATGAGGGAGAGGGACCGCAGTTCGGAGGTCGTTCCATGTCGCTGATCGAGCTGGACTGGGACGGCAACCTGGTCTGGAAGTACGAGAGCCCGGACATGTACCTGCATCACGACTTCGAACGACTGCTCAACGGCAATACCCTGGTCCTCCTCTGGGCGCCGTTGCCAGCCGACCTGGCCGCGCAGGTAAAGGGCGGTTACGTGAGGGAGGAAGGCGAGGAGATGTGGGGGGACGTTGTGCAGGAAATTACAACCGGCGGAGAGATTGTTTACGAGTGGAAGTCGTGGGAGTCTCTCAACGTGGACGAGGACATAATCGGTCCCCTGGATGGCCGTCACGAATGGACCCACCAGAATGCGTTGAACGTAACTCCCGAGGGTGACCTGCTGGTCAGCTTCCGCCAGACCAGCACCGTCGGAATTGTGGACAAGGCCACTGGCAAGTTCCGCTGGAAGTGGGGGCCGGGCGAGGTCAATAACCAGCATCACCCCACCTGGCTTCCCAACGGGAGGGTGTTAATCTTCGATAACGGCTGCAACCGCCGGGGCCCCAGTCGCTCCAGGGTCATCGAGGTTGACCCAAATACCAATGAAATCGGCTGGGAATACACGGGCACCCCGGAAATCTCCTTCTTCAGCTACAATATCAGCAGCGCGGAGCGGCAGCCCAACGGCAACACGGTTATCTGCGAGGGGGCGCCCGGCCGCATTTTTGAAGTAACCCAGTCCATGGAAATCGTCTGGGAATATGTAAATCCCTTCTATGGGGAAATGGCCGGCGCACCGCCCCAGAACGGGGTTTTTCGCGCCCACCGTTACGGTCCCGACCACACCGCCCTGAATGGCAAGGACCTGGACCCCGACCGGTACGCCAACATTAACCGGCTTTATGCACATTAGCGCGCGGGAAACCGGTACGGCCCGGAAGGGCCATATCTATTGCAGTAGCAGCCAAGTTTTATTTCGGAGGTGCAGGAAGCATGGGTAAGCTGGACGACAAGGTAGCGCTGATAACGGGCTCGGGCCGCAACATAGGCCGGGCCACCGCCCTGAAGTTTGCCGAGGAGGGCGCGGACATCATCGTTAACGCCCGCAGCAACCGGGAGGAAGCAGAGTCGGTTGCGGAGGAGGTCCGGGCCCTGGGCCGGCGGGCGTTGCCCGTTCTGGCCGACGTGTCCAACAAGGAACAGGTTGACAGCATGGTCAGGATGGCCCTGGATGAATTTGGCCGCGTTGACATCCTGGTAAACAACGCCGCCATCCGCCCCCACAAACCCTTCCTCGACCTGACCCTAGAAGACTGGGAGTACGTGCGCGGGGTGGTGCTGGACGGAGCTTTCTACTGCACCCACGCGGTGATGCCCTCCATGGTGGAGAACAACTACGGGCGGGTAATCTTCTTTACGGGAGACGGAGCCTGGGCCGGCGGGGCCCAGCGCGGGCACGTTTCAGCCGCCAAAATGGGGTTGGTGGGGTTTTCCCGCAGCCTGGCCACCGAGTTCGCCCCCAACAATGTGCGGGTCAATGTGTTGTCTCCCGGCAGCATAGATACCTCCCGGGCCAACCCCGAGTGGTACCCCGAGAGCCGCCCGCCCAACGCCTCGGGAATACCTCTTGGCCGCCAGGGCAAGACCGACGAAATCGCCGCCGCATGCTTGTTCCTGGTCAGCGATGATGGCGGATTCATTACCGGCCAGACGCTGCACGTAAACGGGGGAGCGGCTTTTTTCTAGCCTAGTAGGTCAAATCATTTGCATTGATGGGTATCTATTGAACCGCTCACCCTGAGCCTGCCGAATCCGCCTGAGGCGGACGGTTCACAGTTACACCCGTAGGGGCGCGTCGCGAAGCGCCCCTACCCCGAACAGACCGGCGGGTTAGCCATCAATTCAACAGCGATAGGCTACTAGATTGTGCCTGGAATCAAGAGACGAAGAAGAGGGCGGGTAATATACCCGCCCTCATTGTATATAGCCATCAATTGTGGGGTTACAACCCCATACCTTGCCCTAGTCCCTGAAGCGGAACTCCTTCAAATCCGAAGAAATTACCAGCTCAGCCTCGGTCAGCTCCTGAATCTCCTCCGGTGACCAGCCCGGAGCGTTTTCCAGCAGTTCAAAGCCCTGGGGCGTCACCTTGAACAGGCCCAGGTCGGTCGCCACCAGCGTAACCACCCCGGGAGCGGTTATGGGCAGAGCGCAGCGCTTCAGCATGCGGGGCTTGCCATCGCGGGTTGTGTGTTCCATGGCGATGAATACCTGCTTCGCGCAGGCCGCCAGGTCCATGGCGCCGCCAATGCCGCCACCCTTGCGATTGGGAATGCGCCAGTTGGCAAAGTCTCCATTCTCGGCCACCTCGTAGGCGCCCATAACGGTTACGTCCACCATGCCTCCCCGAATCAGGGCGAAGGAGTCCGCGTGATGGACGATGGCCATGCCAGGCAAGGCTATGACGTTTTGCCCGCCGGCGTTGACCAGATGCTTGTCCTCCTCTCCGGCAGGAGCAAGAGGACCGTAGCCGATAACTCCGTTCTCGGAGTGAAAGATCAGGTCCTTGGTGGGGTCAACGTAATTGGAGCAAAGGGTAGGCATCCCGACACCCAGGTTAACAATCCAGTCGTCCTGAAACTCCATGGCCAACCGGTCGCACATGGCCTGGCGTTGGAGTTTGGTTTTTTCTTCTGCCATTTGGGTTCCTCCTTGAGGAATCTGTTGGGCGGGTGGCTAATGCAGTCCAAACGGTGCTCTTCTAATCAAAAATGCCATCCGGCGGTATCCTTACCAGCCGATTCACGTAAACCCCGGGGACGTGGACCTTGTCCGGGTCCAGGTCGCCCACGGGAACAATGTCGTCCTCCACTTCAACTATCGTTATTTTGGCCGCCATGGCCATTATGGGGTTGAAGTTCCTCTGGGTAAGCCGGAATTGCAGGTTTCCAAAAGTGTCGGCACGCCAGGCCCGGATAAAGGCAAAATCGGCGTGCAGGGGGTATTCCAGAACGTAGGTGCGGCCGTTAATCTCCCTGTGCTCCTTGCCCTCGGCCAGTTCGGTGCCTACGCTGGCAGGGGTATAGAATGCGCCAATGCCGGAGGCAGCGGCCCGAATTCGCTCAGCCAGGGTCCCTTGGGGAACGGTTTCCGCTTCGATTTCACCGTCGTTGTACATCCGCACAAAGGGGGAAATCTGGGAAGGATGAGTCGGGGAGGTAAAGGCCGCGAACATTTTTTTGACTTGGCCGGATTCGATTACAGTGCCCACGTCAATCTTCTCATCCAGGGTGCCGCAGTTGTTTGAAATACCGGTAAGATTCCGGGCTCCCTGGCGATGCAGGGCGGCCAGCAAATTACGGGGCACGCCAACGCCACTGAATCCCGGCGACATAAAGGTTGCGCCGTCCTGGATGTCGGCCACCGCCTCGTCAAAACTGCTGTAGATTTTGTTCTTCATTGGCGCTTGCTCCTGGGGGCAATCTGCCCTACATACTACCGCAGTCTGTGCCCGGTTGCCATACCCTCGTTAACCGGCGCCGCACCGGGGTGAACCCTTGACGAATACTTGACAATGAAGGCGATTAGCAGAACAATCCATTGAGATATTGACAGCACCGAAAATGCGCCCTGGCGGCTTGCCAGCGACGTATTTATACAGAGGAGGGCAGCATGACCACACAGGAGCACCGGACCCACCTTTACGTTGGAATAGCGGGAGAAGCGCCCCTGATCACTAACTCCCAGGAAGTGAGGCCCCTGGGCCACGGCGGATTGTTCCGACAGGTCAACGGCGAGGATGACTGGCAGAGCATTACCAACGGACTTCCTGAGGAACCCCAGGTGCGAGCCCTGCTGGTCCATCCCGATAATCCGTCAGTAATTTTCGCCGGAACCCAGTCCGGCGTCTATCGCAGCAGGGACCGTGGTGACAGCTGGGAAGCCGCAGACTCGCCGGACGGTGACGTGTGGTCCCTGGCTATCCACCCCAATGACCACAGCGTGATGTTCGCCGGCTACGACAACTGCATCGTTGCCCGCTCCGACGATGGCGGCAGCACCTGGAAAAAGGGCAACACCGACGGCGTCACCTTCCCCCACATAACCATGAATCCCTATCCCATCTGCAAGCGGGTCATCGGCCTTGCCGTTGACGCCCACAATCCCGATGACGTTTACGGGGCCATAGAAGTCGGCGGTCTTATCGCCAGCCGGGACGGCGGCAGGAACTGGGAGTCCATAACCGACGGGCACTATACCCGCACCGGACCTGTGGACCTGCACGGCGTACAGGTCAATTCCTCCTCGCCGGGCCTGGTTTACATCATCACCCAGCTGGCCATGTTCCGCAGCCGCAACCGGGGCTCAAACTGGGAGTTCGTTGACATCGAGGAAATGTTCCCTGGCGGCAGCTATTGCCGTGACCTGGTAGTGGCGCCCGATGACCCCAATACCATGTACCTGGCGGCCGGCGCCGGCGGCGGCAGCGCTCCTCCGGGCACCACGGAAGCCGGGGTGCTGGTGCGGAGCCGCGACGCCGGAGAGACCTGGGAGCGGGTTGAACTGGGCGAAATGGCGCCCAGCCGCATGTTCCAGATTGCCATAGACCCAAGAGCCCCCGGCAATGTTTTCTGCAGCGACCGGGACGGCCTGGTATTCCGCAGCAACGACGGCGGCGAGACCTGGAGCAAGAGCCGGGTTCCCGGCGAAATGTCCCGGATCCAGCACGTTTATCCCATGGTTTGCGGCTAGTTCTCGATACGCTTTAACGAGGGCACTGACCGCTGCTCCTGAGCGGCTGTCGGTGCCCTTCGACAATTCCACTCCACGAGGAAAGCGAGGTCCCCTTTGACATCCGCAGCATTGGAACGCGCCACCTACCGAGTTTCGGAACAGGACCTGGAGTACATGGTCCTGGACAAGGAAGATTTGCCTCCTGAATTTTCGGGGTATCAGCAGGTGCGGGTGGGCGTCCTGGATAACGAGAATATGGCTGCCCACGGCTTCACCGGCAGCACGGCCGATCGGTTCAGGCAGGCGGGACGCATAACCGGCTACATGCGCGAGTTCGGACCAACTTCGGACATGAACGTCTTTGACGGGTTCAACTTCGTCGGGTCCACCGTGGCCCACCTGTTCGACAATGCGGAGTCGGTAACCGGCTGGATGCAGGATGTTTTCCTGAAGGACTTCGAAAGCAACGTAGGGGAGAGTGTCGGGGAAGGGCACCAACTCATTTCGGTAACCAGACTGGACCCAACCGGCTTTTTTGACGAGGCGGTGGCCCTGAAGGCAGTGCAGGGGGGCCCGCAGGGAGTAGTGTCATCAACGGTGATTGACTTCCGCGTGGGCCGGATCCTGGGAGTGGCCTTCACCGGCGCAGTAGGCAACTACGACCGGCTGGACCTGACCAACCAGCTGGCCTTGGCCCTGGAGCGACGGATAGTGCAGGTGGTGCTGGGGTCGGTTTAGGGGTGACGCAGGGGATAAGGGCGCCATCTTCGCAACTGTCGGTTATACCGCATCATTCGGTTGGTCATTTCCTGGGTATTCTGCAAGAAGTCATTCACGAGGCCAGCCCACTCTATAGTGGGAATGTCACCCCAAGTGGTAAGAATACCGGAATGGTCGCGTCCCATTATTCCCCAAGCTTTCAGTGCTAGCCACCACCGATGCAGTTCCTCAAAGTCTTCGCGATTCAGAGTAACCAGAACTCGCTCCACATTGGCGGCGAATAGTAATTGTTGGCTGTCTGATGCGCCTCCGTTGCCTGCATCGTAGGTATGTATGGCGTCGTGTCCATAGCCTGCCAAGATTCCCGTCATTTCCGTATCCATTTGTTCGTCCAGGTAGATACGGGCCATTCAATACTGCTCCATTTTCCACAGCTTCCCGTCAATATCCTCGGGGAACTCTTCGTAGTAGGCTAGAACGGCATCGAGCTCCTCGCGGCTCACCCAGCCCTGCCAGCCAGCCAGTACCTTGTCTTTGTCGCCCTTGGCAAGTCGGTAGCGGCTGACCAATACCCAGTAGGGCAATTTCTTCTCCCGCAGCCGGGGGCCGTCATCATAGTCATAGTCCTCCATATACTTGGCCCACCACCGATCCCTGTAATAGAGAGCCATTCCAACGTACCTCCTGCTGCGTCAGGTGTTGCCCCCAACTCTGCCATTCTAGCATAGCGACAGTACGGCGTTGACCTGGGGTTTGACGGATGGTAGGTTGGGGCCGCTAGACTGACCGAGGATTGTGGTTAGCTCAAGATGATGGATCTACGCCTGAATTTGGCAGTTGCAGACGGGTTAACGAGCAAGAGCCAAATTGCCCGTAAGATTACCGAGGATTGGGCCGAGAGAAACCTGTATTGCCTGAGTTGCTCTGCGGATAAGCTGGTCGCAGATAGAGCCGGCACTCCCGTCCAGGATTTTACCTGTCCTGCCTGCAATACCATTTACCAACTAAAGAGCAAGAACGGGCGCCACGGTAATGTGGTCACCAACTCTGCGTATTGCCCCAAGATCACTGCAATAAGACGAGGCGCCGCTCCAAACTACGCTTTCCTCGGCTACGACAGAAATGAGCTAATAGTTACCAACCTCTTTGTTGTCCCCGGACACTTTCTCACCGAGTCCATTATCCAGAAGCGGCCACCCTTACGCCCTGGTGCCCATAGAGCTGGATGGGTCGGGTCCAACATTTTACTGTCCAGAATTCCTCCAGATGGTCGTATAGCCGTAATTCTAGACGGTGTTCCAGTTGAGCCAGAAGTCGTCAGAATAAAATGGGAGAGGTTTCGATTCCTCGAAAAGGACTCAAGGGCTTCTGAAGGCTGGGGCGCCGATGTATTGGCAGCTGTAAGGCAAATGCAGTCCGAAACCGGTAGGCAAGAATTTGCACTTCAGGCATTCTATGCTCAGTTCAGAGATTTGCTAGCAGAACGGCATCCCGCAAACAACAACGTCGAGGCTCGGATTCGGCGTCAGTTGCAATTACTAAGGGACAACAACATCCTGCAATTCTTGGGGCGAGGGCGTTACCGAATTATTGGTTGATGTCTTTCTTTTCCATGAGCTCTGCTCTTGGTGGTATTGACAAACGAATAATTGTGATCAATGATCCCGATCCAACTTTTCACAGGAGGGTCGGGATTTCTATGTCAACTAACGAACCGGATGCCCTGGGTAGCGTTTCTTTTAAAGTGGTCTGGAAAAGTGCAGCCACATCTGGGCCTGTCACCGTGTACATTGGTTCACCTTTCCAACTCTGCGACGGCGAGATTAGCCGCCAAGAAGGAACTCGCGAACTAAATTTGCCCAAGTACGCTTGTCACCACTGTGGGTCAGAGGAAGTTCGCGGAGATCTCGACACGTACCAAGTTTACCGGGCAGACGGCGACAAGCTCTTTCACCTTCGTTCGGAGTTCACTGACCCAGCCATATTGGCACTTTATTGCAATAGTTGTGGAGAGAAGATAGAAATTGACGATCTGGGGGAGATTCAGTTCGAGTAGTCGCCACATCACCCGTACAGCGAAAGAAAACGAGAGAACAGGGATGCGATTCAGCCGTATCCACCTATTGGATAACGGTAAAAGGCCTGATTTCGGTGATTCCGCATGGTTCTGATGAGACCCCCATAGTTGAATTTTGGAACCGGCTTATGAACTTCGCGGAGGAAGAATACGGGAAAGAATAACTCCCTACCCTTCCCCCAACAACCGCACCACCTCGTCCCCCACCTGCGATGTTGTTGCCGTGCCACCCAGGTCCGGGGTCATTACCTGGCGTTCCTGGAGACTGCGGACTACTGCCGCTTCCACCTTCTGGGCCGCTTCCTGCTCTCCCAGGTGGTCCAGCATCATGGAGACGGCCGAAATGGTCGCCAGCGGATTGGCTATGCCTTTCCCCGTTATGTCGAAAGCCGCGCCGTGGACCGGTTCGAACATGGACGGGTATTCCCGCTCCGGGTTAATGTTGGCGCTGGGGGCCAGGCCCATGCTGCCCGTGACCACTGCCGAGATGTCGGAAATTATGTCCGCGAACAGGTTGGACGCCACCATCACGTCAAAGTCCTCGGGCCACCGCACCAGGTCCATTGCCACCCGGTCCACCAGCAATGACTCCGTTTCCACCTGGGGAAATTCCTCGGACACCGCCTGAAAGACCTCGTCCCAGAAGACCATGCCAAAGGCCTGGGCGTTGGACTTGGTTACCGACGTTACCTTCATGCGCCGGTTGCGGCGGACACAATACTCAAAGGCGGCCCGGATTATCCGCTCGGTGCCCCGGCGGGTGAATACGTTGGTCTGCATCACCGTTTCGTGGGGGGTGCCGGGATAGAGCCTGCCGCCCACGGGAGCGTACTCGCCCTCGGTGTTCTCCCTGAAAATAACCAGGTCTATCTCGCCGGCAGCCTTGCCAGCTAACGGGGAGGTAACCCCCGGGTGGAGATACGCGGGACGGACGCAAACGCCCTGGTCATAGGCCCGGCGCATGGGCAGCAGCAGACCCTGCAGGGTTATGTGGTCCGGAATGTCCGGGTCGCCGACAGCGCCGAACAGGATGGCTTCATTGGCGGCCACCTGGTCCAGGCCGTCCTCAGGCATCATCCGCCCCGTCTCCCGGTAGTAGGCCGACCCCCAAGGGAAGTCGGAGTAGTTGAAGCTCAAGCCAGGTGTATTGGCAGCGAGGTAGTCCAGGACTTTTCTGCCTTCAGCTATCACCTCCGGCCCGATACCGTCGCCGCCTATGATTGCCAGGTTGTGCTCTGCCATTTCGTAAGTCTCCTTGTATTTCTAACCACGAACGGACGCGAATACTCACCGATTCAGTGAACCCTGAGAGATCATCTCAAGAGTCCCCTCTCCCAGAGGAAGAGGGTTAGGGTGAGGGCGAACATTTAGGACGGCAAGTCCGTGGGGACGGCCTGCTCCCGTCTTGAGATAGTTTCAAAACCATTCGTGAATATTCGTGATGATTCGTGGATTAAACCCTCTGGACGCCTCCGCCCAGCAACCTCAGGTGGTGGATGGCCTCGGCTTCCGGAAATGCTTGCCCAGCTTGGCGAAAAACCGACTTTCCCCGTCGCTGGGTGGCGTCCAGCAGCACGCCGATCAGGGCGCCGCTGTGGGCCACATTTATGCCTGCCGCTCCCACTTCTTCCGCAAAGGCCTTCGCGTCCGCCAGGCGCGGCTTGAAGGAGACGGACTGCGCCGCTTCGGCGCTCAGGGACGCTCCCCTGCCCAGTAGCCCGATATCCCGCTCTTTCAGCCCGTCCCTGACCAAGGCCAGGGCTTCCTTGGTTTGACCCTGGATCGATTGCCACTGGCCTCGGCGGTCTACCTCGTTGAAGGCCAGGGTGTCCACTTCCCCGCCGAAATCCAGGGCGATGATCTCCATGGACAGCGGTGGGCCAAGCTCCTCTGACAGGGCACCCGACCGGTGATCAAAAAGGGCAATGCCGGGAAACATGATGCCGTCGGTGGGCTCCACTCTCAGGGCCAACTCGCCAATTTGGGCCGGCGTCAATTCTACCCCCAGGGCCAGGCCCGTGGCGGCAATCGCCGCGGCCAGGTCGGCGCTGCTGCTGCCAAATCCCTTGCCACGGGGTATGGGGTTGCTCACGCTGACGCGGGCCCCCACTTCAGAGTGACCCAGGTATTCCAGGGTAAGCTTCACGGCGGCGGCAGTTTTGGGACAGTCCTCGCGTGCGCGTACGCAGTTGGATTCTCGGGACAACTCGACCTTCACCCGGGAGAAATAGTCCACCGGACACGTGACGAGAAAATAATCGTCCCCCAGCATACCCTGCACCAGTTCGCCGCAAACGCCGGGCGCGCGAACGGTGGCGGAACCTGGCAGGGACAGTGGATTAAACTCAGAACTCTTAGGAGTCAATGCTAGTATTTCTTCCAGGCAGAATTGCCCTATATCAATTAACGGCCGCGATAATAGCTAGTTCAAGGAATTCCACTCTTCGACCGTGATTTCTCGGCCAATGCGCTCTTCAACCTGCCTGATTAACATTCGCAATTGGGTGAGAGAGTATTCTCCATTCGACGGTAAAATCATGCGCCGTCCCTGGTAATTCATTCTCTCATGTCGCCGTCCCGGAGAAGGACCCTCAAACCCCAATCTCCTTAGACGGCGAATAAATTCCATCCGACTACAGGGATTCCACCGGTTCACCTATAACCTCAAAATTCAGGTCTATTTCTTCCAGAACGGGAAGGGTGTCTCCCAGTCGCAAGCCGACTACTATCCACTCTTCCAACACGGATTGCAATTCTTCCTTACATGCAGGCTGAGTGCTTCCAAAAGCTATCACTCCCCAGCACGGAGGAATCGTGCCGCAGAATGTACCGTCCTCCAGTTCCTCGTAAACCGCCAGGGCCATCGCCTGCTCTATGTAGTCGGTAAGTACGTACTTGAACTCCATTGCGGGCCATCCTTTAGAGAACTCAGGCGCCATTATATCTCAGAGGATCGGAAGCCTACATTACTAGGGCTTAATTTGCATCGGAATTCCCGCCACTACCAGGTAAACCTGGTCGGCAGCGGCCGCAGCCCGCTGATTGGCGGTACCCAGCAGGTCCTGAAACCGGCGGCCCAGCCTGTTGGGCGAAACCGGGCTTAGTCCCACCTCACTGCTCACCAGTACCGTAAAAGCATCAGCTTCACGGCAACCGGACAAGAGAGCTTCGAGCCCTGCCGATGCCAGGTTCTCGATTTGGGAAAACTCTTCAGGTTCATGCTCCAGAAGCAGGTTTGCCAGCCACACATCCAGCGAATCTACCAATACGGCGGGGTTATCGCAGGACGAGGCCAACAGTTTGGACAGCTCTGCTCCCGGGTCCAGTGGGGCCTCCAGGGTCTGCCAGTTGCTGGGCCGCCTGTCCCGGTGGCGGCGAATTCGTTCCGACATCTCTTCGTCGCCAGCCTGACCGGTGGCCACGTAGACGACCGACCTGCCGTCATCGGGTACCAGGCTCTCCGCGAAGGCGCTCTTGCCCGAGCGTATCCCCCCCAGGACCAGTGTCAGGCGGGCGGACATTGAACGCTAGGCGCCGGCACGGTCAAAATTGCGGTCCAGGCCGGTCATGGCATAGATCAGGTCCATATCCAGGCTCGCGCGCACCCAGTCGGCCAGCTTGTCGAACTCGGCATCAATAACCCCGTCCTGCTCCGCTTCAGGCAGGGCAACTTCCTTCAGCCTGGCAAGTTCGCGGAGGATGGACCGCCGCACCATCCCGTTGTGAAACAGGCCGTGGATGTACGTGCCCAGCACCCGTCCAGTTTCGTCCATGGCCCCGTCGTAGGCAGATGCAGGAGTAACCGGAACGTCAGTGCGGTCTTCTATCCTGAAGGGCAGGCCTACGCCCTCGCCCGTAGTGCGGCCCATGTGGATTTCATACCCGGTAACGGTCTCTCCCATGGCGCCGGACAAGAGCCCCGAACCCTCTGCCACCATGCCCCGGATACGGTGGGTTTCCTTGGTGCCGGCAAATACGGTGGTCAGCGGCAGAATGCCCAGGCCTTCCATCTCGGGCCTGGTGGACTCAATACCTTCGGGATCATAGAGGCGCGCACCAAGCATCTGGTATCCACCGCAGATTCCCACTATTGAACCGCCTGCCTTTTGGTGCTGGCGCACTGCTTCCGCCAGGCCCTGGGCTTCGAGCCATTCCAGGTCGGGAATGGTGGTCTTGCTGCCGGGGAGAATAACCAGGTCGGGCTTCCCGAACCCGCCGGCGGAAGCCACGTAGCGCAACCCGACCCCCGGCTCCCTGGCCAAGGGGTCGAAATCGTCAAAGTTGGAAATATGGGGCAACTGAATTACCGCCACGTCCAGCAGGGTATCGGCAAGAGCTGTCGCACCTCGGACCGGAATGTCCAGGGCCACCGAGTCTTCTTCCGGAATGTGAATGTCACGGAAATGATGTACGACGCCGGCAACTGGGATGCCCGTGCGCTCTTCCAGCATGGTCAGGCCATCGGTAAGCAGGCTGGCATCACCGCGAAACTTGTTTATTACGAAGGCTTTGACCGCTTCCCGCTCTTCCGGTTCCAGCAGTTCCATGGTGCCCACCAGGGAAGCAAATACGCCGCCTCGGTCAATATCCCCGCAAAGCAGAACCGGCGCTCCCGAATAGAGGGCCACCCGCATGTTGACGATCTCCGTGGCCTTCAGGTTGATCTCCGCCGGACTGCCCGCGCCCTCGATAACAACAATGTCAAAGTCCCTTCGCAGGACATCGAGGGAGGTATGCACCGACTCCCACAGCTGGGACTTGAGTCCAAAGTAGTCCCTCACCTGGGCGGAAACCATGGGGCGGCCCATCCTGACCACCTGCGCAATGTGGTCTGCTTCGGGCTTGAGCAATACAGGGTTCATTTCCACCCTGGCTTCAACGCCGGCGGCCTCCGCCTGCACCGCCTGGGCCCGTCCGATCTCCCCACCATCCCTGGTCACATAGGAGTTGTTCGACATATTCTGGGCCTTGAAGGGAGCGACTCGAAAACCGTCCTGGCGGAAAATGCGGCAAAGGGCGGACACCAGGACACTCTTCCCCACGTGAGAAGCCGTGCCCTGAACCATTAGGACTTTGCCAAGAGACTTGCCTTCGTTATGTTGAATCGGTAAAGGGTTATCCATTCGGTCACGCAAAGCTTTTGGAACCTCTGCACAAGTCTCTTCTCGCTAGATGGGGCGAGGTCAGGATGGGGTGATAACTTGAAACTGACCAATCCCACTCACCCTCATCCTCTCCCTTGGCGGGAGAGGTGACTCGCTCAGACTTTCCTATTGAACTAGTCTGACTCTCTCATGTGAGAGGTGTCGTTATAAAGGTGCATCACCGCATTGTCCTCATAGGTGCGGATCAAGGAGAGGGCGCAGTTGTGCATAACAAACTTCCAGTTGGCCTCTAATGGAAGCCCGAGCAGGGCCACTATGGCGCTGCGCAACGACCCGCCATGCCCAACCACCAGGACATCCTCATTGAGATGGCGCTCCCTGAGAGACCGTACGAAGCCGGCCATTCGGGCCTGGCACTGGCGGATAGTTTCCCCGCCGGGCGGTGCGAAGTCCGGGTCATTGATCAGCGAGGCCTCGTAGAGTTCCGGGTATTTCTGCCTGTATTCCTCGGCGGTCAGGCCTTCGAAAACTCCCTTATTATACTCCCGCAGCTCCGGGATACTGTTGAGGGGGGTGTCGCCGCCGCCCAATATGGTTTGAGCGGTCTGGGTGGTGCGGCGCATGTCGCTGGAATAGGCAACGTCGAAGCGTATGCCCGACAGCCGCCGCTCCACCATTTTCGCCTGTTCCCTGCCCCTTTCCGAGAGTTCAATGTCAGTATGTCCCTGGATACGCCCCTCGGCGTTCCACAGAGTCTCGCCGTGTCGCACAATATAGACCGAACCCATCAGTGATCTTCCTCTCCTCTTCGAATGATATGCTCCAAGGGTTTCGCTTACCTTCCGGTAAAGGGCTTCAGTGTCTCCCCTGTTTTACAACGCCGGCAACTTCATCCACCAGCCGCTGGCAATCGGGCATGGCGCGAATCCCGATGCGAATGCAATCGGGCAGGCCAAAAGAAGTGCAATCCCGCACAAACATCCCCCGGCGCATCAGCCTGCCGGTAAGCGCCCTGGCCTCCCCCACTTCTACCAACAGGAAGTTGGCGGCGGACGGCAGAACCGTGAATCCCAGCTCATTAAGCCCGGCGGTGAGGACGCTCTTCGCTTCTTCCACTGCCTCACGGGC
>VXOH01000072.1:18047-33061 GCA_009840135.1 Chloroflexota bacterium
GCCGCCGGCAGGTAACCTTCATCGGAACGCGCCAGGAGCCCGGCGGCCTGGGCGAGGGAGTTTACGCTCCAGTCGGGCTGCCAGCGAGCCAGGCTTGACGTCAGTTCGGGGCCAGCCAGTGAGTATCCCAGGCGCAATCCCGTAAGGGCGTAGTCCTTGGTCATGGACCGCAGCACAACCACATTATCGTTGTAACTGCCGTCCAGAAGCGAAAGAGCGTCCCAACGCTGGGCGTTGAAGTTGACGTAGGCCTCATCCAGGACCAGCAATCCGCCCACTTCCTTCGCGGCCTGGGCCAGCGCCGCCACCTCGTCCTTGTCCAGATAAACACCGGTGGGGTTATTCGGATTGCACAGGAACACCAGGGCCGGATGATTGTCCGTTATAAAGGCTTTGGCCTCGTCCCAGTCCCAGGCAAAATCCCGTTTCCGCTGGGCCCTCAGCTCAAGCACTTCGGCGCCGGCAAGGGAGCAGGCGCCGGCGTATTCCCCGTAAGTAGGCGTAAGAATCAGTACCGAATTCCTATTGGAATTGCCGTCCGGCGATAAAAATGCGCGGGCGAGCAGATGTATCAGCTCCGTCGAGCCATTGCCCACCAGCAACTGGTTTTCACCTACACCGTGAAGCCTGGCCAGGGCTTCCCTCAATTCCAGGCATTCGGGGTCCGGGTAGGCCGTGAGGTCAACCTCACGCAGTCGGTCCCAAAGGCCCGCCGGGGGGCCCAGGGGGCTTATGCTGGCGCTGAAATCCAGGACCTTTTCGGGGTCCAGGCCCAGCTCACGCAGCTGCGCCGGCCGTATTCCGCCGTGTACCGGGCGAGATGCTCCGGCCCGGTCTTCAGGCGAATTGGTGTGGTCTTCCAATGAGGCTGCGGCGCCAGGCTGACCAACCGGCGGATGTTGCGTGTTGGTTTCTACTTCCATCCAGACTAACCCACCAAAGCTGCTCGGAGGAAAATCACCGCAACAGCCACCAACAGGCCCAGGCCGGCCACCAGGTACATGGAACTGACCGACCTGGCAATATCCGCAGGCTCCAGGGGACGGGTGGCATCACCCAACCGGTAGTGGCCTTCCTTTTCCAGCTCAACCCCCAGGGCCCCGGCCATGCCGCTCATGGTCCAGCCGGCATTGGGGCTGGCCGTGCGTGCATGGTCCCGCCACATAATCCGCCAGGCCTGTCCAGGTCGCTGACCGGGCAGGACCGAACTGCCCAGGGCCACCATAACTCCCGTCAAACGGGCGGGAACCAGGTTTACCAGGTCGTCCATGCGGGCGGCGACCTTGCCCAAATATTCGTACTCGCCTCGATAGCCTATCATACTATCCAGGGTATTAATCGCTCGGTAGGCAAAGGCTCCCGGCAGGCCAAAGAGGGCAAAGGCCAGCCAGGGAGCAACAAAACTGTCCGTGGTATTTTCAGAAACCGACTCCACCGTGGCGGCGATGGCCTGGCTGGGTGTCATTGACGAAACATCCCGACTTACCAGGGACCGCATATTCTCGCGTAGCGCAGCCAAGTCGCCGCTTGTCGCCAACATCATGGTGCCGGCAGCAACTTGGTGAAGCATCTTCAGCGCGAAGGTGGACTTAAGGAGCAGGGCCCCAACCACCAGGTAAACTACAGGATGAATACTCTGCAATCCCACGGCCGCGGCCCACGCTGCCAGAGCCCAGAACCCGGGAATGGCCAGGGTCATAAGGGCTCCGAAAATCAGACCGGCCGTGCGCGAACGCGGCCCGACTCTTTCCATTCGACGGACAGTGTATCCAATCCAAACGGTGGGGTGCGCCCTGGCAGGCAACTCACGCCCCAGCAGGTCCACCAGTACGGCCAGGGCCAACACGTAAACGTCCAGGGGAATAACCTGCAAGTTGAGGGTCAACGCGTCCACGCCCACCGGTTCAAATCGAACTTAACGCCAGAGCTGTTCTAGCCAGATTTGGGGCCCAAACAGGCCGTAGGGCACCATTACCACCCCTGCCATGATAACCAGGACTTCGGCTATTTCGTTGGTGGCTCCGTAGGTGTCGCCGGTCATTCCGCCGATCATGGCCACAATGCCACGGCCAATCAAAAGGGCCACCAGGCAGACGCCGGCCAGGGCCAGCATTCCTCCAACCCCACCCAGGGCCAGGGCCGTCAGGACTGCGATGACCGCGGCGGCGGCGGAGGGCAAGCGCCCGTTTCCGGAATGAAATGGAGTGCCCAGGCCGGGTGTCCGAATGTAATTGAAGGTCATCAACTGCAGCACCATGCAGTAACGGGAAAACACGGGAAACAGCAGCAGCGTCCACTCCTTGCCCGGAGAGCTGAGAGAGAGCAGGGAAGCCAGGGCGCCGTACTTCAGCAGGAGGACTCCGGCAGCGCCGGCAACGGCGAACGCTCCAACGTGGGAGTCTCGCATGATCTCCCGGCGCCGCTCCGGGGTACTGCCCCCAAACAGCCCGTCGCAGGTATCCATCAAGCCGTCGAGATGCAGGGCCCGGGTGGCAGCCATCATGAATACGAGCAGGACGGCGGCGGTCAGAAAAAACGGAAAAACGAAACTGAGGACCCATTCCAGGCCCACCAGTATGAGCCCCAGCAGCAGGCCGACCAGCGGAAACCAGGCCCGCGAGTTGCTGATTACCTGCTGGGTTACGTCAGCCGGACGCCGGGCGGGAAACACCGTCAGGAAGCTGAGGGCCGCGAGAAAGGCTGCCAATTGTTCCTTCCAAATCCTGCATGATCAGGTCTTGCGGGCTGCAGGAAACCGGGGGCGGTCGGTCCGCCCTTTCATTCTTGGACGCGCGGCTCCGGCCTCACTCCGATTCGTCCTCAGTACGTTCGGAGACTCCGGCTTCGGCAAAAGTCGCCATCTCGGAAAGGCACCGTGCCGAGGCTTCAATCAGGTGCATCGCCAGGGCGGCGCCGGTGCCTTCACCCAGCCTCATTCCCATATCCAGCAACGGAGTCAGTCCCATGGCCTCCAGGCCCACCCGGTGACCGGGTTCCACGGACTGGTGGGCAGCAATGAAATAATCTCTGGCCGCGGGTGAAATGAGCCAGGCGATGAGCGCGGCGGCGCCGGAAATAAAACCGTCAACAACCACGGGACGGTGACTGGCCGCTGTGCCCAACATGGCGCCGGCCAGCACCCCTATTTCCAGCCCTCCAACCTTGGTCAATACGTCGAGCCCGTCCCGGGGTTCCGGGCTGTTTACCTGGATGGAGCGGCGAATCACCTCAACCTTGTGCTCCAGTCCGGGATCGTCCAGGCCGGTGCCCCGGCCCGTAGTGACCGATGGGTCGGCCCCGGTGACTACTGAAGTAATGGCGCTGGAGGCGGTGGTATTGCCGATACCCATGTCGCCGCAGGCTACCAGGTCGGCGCCCTCTCCAATCTGTTCCCTGGCGGCATCTATTCCTATTTCCAGGCAGCGTATGGCCTGTTCCCGGGTCATGGCCGGGCCCACGGCCATGTTGGCGGTGCCATAGGCGACCTTGACCGAGCGCAGCAGCGGGTGTGGGTCCAGGTCCGCCGCTACTCCGGCGTCGAGAATGACTATATCAGCTCCGGCATGGCGGGCCAGCACGTTGATGCCGGCCCCGCCCCGCAGGAAGTTGTACACCATCTGCGGAGTTACTTCCTGGGGATACGCGCTTACGCCCTCCGCCACAACGCCGTGGTCTCCGGCGGCGAGAATCACCGACTTGCGGCGAATCTGGGGCACGGGATCGCGGAACATCCCCGCCAGCATAACCGAGAGGTCTTCCAGCCGACCCAGGCTGCCCAGCGGCTTGGTGAGGGTATCCTGCCTGGCTCGGGCGCCGGCCATCGCGGCTTCGTCAAGAGGGGTAATGCCCTCAACGGTCATATCTACCAGGGGAGAAATGGTCATGATACGCCTCCCGCTATTTTGGGCCTTCCCTCAGGCTGGCAATCCCGCTTAGAACTGGGTCTCCGTAATTTCCGGGCCTGTGGTTGCCGAATCTGCTGAGGAACATCTAAAGGGAAAGGCTGGACATTTCCCCTCTCCCCGAGGGAGAGGAGGCTTTCCCTTACCGGCAGATCCGGACGTTCGCCCCTAGAACTCTATACCCGGTTGCGCCTTGATGCCGCTCTGGTAGGGGTGCTTTACCACGTTCATTTCGGTAACCAGGTCCGCGTACTCTATCAGAGCCGCCGGGGCGTTGCGGCCGGTGATTATGACGTGGAGCATTTCGGGGCGCCCCTCCAGGGCTTCAATCACTTCTTCCGTGGGAATCCAGCCGTAGTGCATCGGGTAGGTGAATTCATCCAGGACCACCACGTCGTGGTCTCCCGAAGCCAGCACTTCCTTGGCATCCTCCCACAGGGCGCGGGCCAGGTCGGCGCTCTGGTCCAGGTCGCGGGACCGCCAGGTGAAGCCGTCGCCCATGGCCCGCATGGTCAGGCCAATTTTCTGCGCCGCCCGCTGCTCGCCGAAATTTGCGGTGGTGTGCTTGATGAACTGCAACATGATCACCCTCATGTTGCGTCCCCACGCACGGAAAAGGACGCCCATGGCGGCGGTGGTCTTACCCTTTCCGTTTCCTGTATTTACTATTACCAGGCCCTTGTTGATGCGGGGGCCTTTGACCGACTGGGGGCTTTCCTGGCTGGATTGGCTGGCCTGGCTGGATTGATCGGTGCTCATCTGTCTTTCATCCTCGCGGGATTAAGCGCCATCCCCCTGGGCGGGGAAAGCTGCCTGACGCTATTCTAACACGCAGCTTTCAACAAACCTTTGGGCCAGGCCCGGGGCGCTGCCCAGGTGAACGTGGATGTAGGAAGCCCAGACACTGCCCACGTGAAAGCCCTCCGGGCGATTCTCCTGGTCAACCACGCTGTAAACTGCCTGCTCCCTGCCCGGCTGCTCGGCCAGCACCGACCAGTGAAACTCGTGCCCCCTCACCCTTTGCCCCTTCTTCAGCAGGGGAGTGTCGGCGCAAGCCTCCACTTCCCGGTAGCCCAGGGTGAGCCGCCGCTTGCTCATTGACGACACCACCGGCAAAGCGCCTACCATGGGGTAGTCCGCGCCTTCCAGGTCCGAGAGGCTCTGTCCCAGGTACATCAGCCCGCCGCACTCGGCGTAAACCGGGACTTTTCGTTCCAGGGCTCGGCGCATGGATTCCAGCATGGGGCGGTTTTCCGCCAGTTCCCTGGCGAACATCTCGGGAAACCCTCCCCCGATATAGACCCCTCCAACCGAGGCCGGGAGTTCCTCGTCTTCCAGTGGACTGAAGGGCGCCAGCTCCGCGCCCCAGGCCTCCAGCAGGTCGAGGGAGTCCTGGTAATAGAAACTGAAAGCCTTGTCCCGGGCAATGGCTATGCGGGCTTTCTTTGGCTGCGGCTCGCCGGGATACACCTGCGGCGCCGCGCTGGGAGGCCTGGCCGTTTCCGAAACTGCCAGGATGCCGTCCAGGTCTATTGTTTCCTCCACCTGGGCAATGAGGGCATCGTACCACTCCTGGACCACGGTGCCTTCAACGGTGGGAATCAGCCCCAGGTGCCGCTCCGGCTGAATGAACTCCTCGCGCCTGGGCAGGTAACCAAGCACCGGCAGTCCGGTGGTGGCCTCAATCTGGGGCTGGCAGAATTCCAGGTGGCGGGGCCCGCCCACGCCGTTGAGTATGACGCCGCCAACCCTGAGGTCGGGGTCAAACTGCTGGTACCCCAGGACTTCGGCGGCCACGCTGCGGGCCACCTTGGCCGCATCAACTACCAGGATTACCGGGGCATCCAGGAGTTTGGCCAGTTGGGCCGTTGAACCCTCTTCGGTCAGGCTGGAATGGCCGTCGAAAACTCCCATGACGCCTTCAACAACGCACAGGCCGCCGGCGGCGCCAGTAGTCTGGCCGGCGCGCTGGAAGAGTTCGGTAACCGTGGGCATGGGGAGCAGCCAGGTGTCCAGGTTCCTGGAAGGAACGCCGCAAGCAAGCTGGTGATAGGACGGGTCAATGTAGTCCGGGCCGGCCTTGAAGGGTTGGACTTCATACCCACGACGCTTCAAGGCGCCCATAATTCCGGTAGCGATGGTGGTCTTGCCCACCCCGCTGCGAACACCGGCTATAATTACCGCACGGGTCATACAAGCTCACTAAACCGGGAGGGCGCGTTATTTTCTGGAAAAAGCGGGCCTGCCACACCGGTCAATTTTGCCTGGGAAGGTTGCCGGATCCGCCGGAGGCGGAACGGGGCGCTACGCCAGTTGAAGCGACGTGCCGTACTTTTCGATCAGACTCATGAACAGGTTGTGCCGCGGTTGGTTGGTGTCCTCATCATCGGACTTCCGCAAATATATCCGCAACACCGGGTCCTGGTTCTCGTCCATGAACCAGACGGAGTAGCTGGGCAGCCCCTGATCATTCATCCGGTGAATGAACCGGACCTCCGGAATCTTGTCGAGATACATGTGAAGGTGGGTGCCGCCCTCGGCCATGAAGGTCACAATGTCACCCCCATCGCTGAAGCGCAGGTCGTCCAGCATCATATAGACCTCCGAGGTAGCTGCCGTGTTGGACAACATCAGCACAACCTCATTAAACCCCACCTGGTCGAACCCCTGGTGACATTCCTCAAGAATTTGGCGGAGCATTTGAACCTCCTGACCCGTTCCAATTGGGCACCATTATGCTATCTTATCGAGTATAATTCCAGCGCAATGCCGGGCAATACGGAGAGGTAATACGGGGAATCGAAGCCTTGCGCCCCGACCGTGTCCCAGATTTCTGGGGGACAAGACGACTGGATGGTTTAAGGTTACGTCCGCCTACGGCGGACGCCGCTGGACCATGAGGGGAGGAGGACCTGCACGGTCAACCCGAAAACTACCCAGCCGTCTCCCTCGGCGGTAAGCCGCTCAATTGAAATGCCTGGCTGCAGGATTTCGATACCGCCTGAGCAATACGATCAGCTGAACAATACGCCTGCAAACAATAAAGCCTGACCTTCGTGGTCAGGCTTTAGTTAATTCGGAATACTCATACACCTTGCCGCGAAGCGTATTTGCTCATTTACCTGGAGGCAGGTCTCCTGGCTTCTGGCTCCTATCGAACTTCTCCACCTTCCCAGCCCTTTTGCGGACCAGTGGTTTCCAAAAATGGCTTGGAGAAATTCTCGCCAGTTACAGTGGCGCGACCACGCCGGATTCTCACCGGCTTCCCTTTTCAACCCGCCTGGGGCGGGCCACCTTCAGGTTTTATTCAGTTGTTAAAAACATCCGGGGTACTTAACAGGATTCTACAGGGACTAAAGGATTACGTCAAGGCCATTTTTTTGGCCCCATAACAATTCAGAGTTGACGGTGTTGGCCAGGGAAGGCCCGTCGTTCCCGCGCAGGGAGACCTTTGCATTACCGTCATTCCGGCGCAGGCCGGAATCCAGAAGGGCTCGGCACAAATTCGGAAACTGGCCCAATTAACCTGGCGAAAAGGTTAATTCCAGGGTTACGCAAAGGTCTCCGCAGGCGGGAACCTCGAACCTGGCCATGTGAATACGGGCGCATGGCCATGCGCCCCTACCATGTCGGAAGTAGAGGAAGGCATTAGCCCTCATTTCAGGACCAGGGCAATCGCACGAATGTGCCCCGTAACCTTTAACAATTCCTGAAAAGCAGGATCCAGGCTGGGACCGAGCGATCCGCCTGAGGCGGGCGCCTTCGCAGGAACGACGGTACCTCTCAAGCCTTTCATACCGTCGCCCTGCATACAGCCTGCGGCATTTGCGCCCCTTCCGGTTGTGTGCTACTTTCCTGAAGCAAATGGGGATTTGGTTCGGCAAGCCGCGATTCGAGCAGCGCGCCGAGGAGGACTGATATGCGCCTGGAAGGAAAAACCGCTCTCATCACCGGGGCCAGCCGGAACATTGGCCGCCAGATCGCGCTTACCTTCGCCCGCGAGGGCGCCGACCTAGTATTGAATACCCGCCAGAGCCGCCCGGAACTGGAAGAAGTTGCCGGCCTGTGCCGAGAGTATGGCGTCAACACTCACCTCGCCATGGGAGACGTTTCCGACCCGGATACGGCGGCCGGCGTCGTAGAAGAAGGAATTGCCGCCCTGGGCAAGGTGGACATCCTGGTCAGCAACGTGGCGATAAGGCCCCACAAGCCCATCCTGGAGATTTCCAATGACGAGTGGCGCCACGTTATGGAGGTCAATCTGTTTCCCGCCTTCTACCTGATCAAGGCGGCCCTGCCGGGGATGATGGAACGCCGGAACGGCAGCATAATTGCCCTGGGTGGCCAGTCAGCCATTACGGGACGGCCGGACACCGCCCTGGTAACCACCGCCAAAACGGGACTGCTGGGCCTGATTCGCGCCGTGGCCGCCGAGATGGCGCCCTACAATATACGGGCCAACATGGTTAACCCCGGCTCAACGGACACCGCGCGGGCCCATCCCGAGTGGTACCCGGAGTTTCAGGAAGTCGCACGGGGCTCGGAGCAGCACGTTTCCGGCATTCCGCTGGGTCGGCAGGCCACGGTGCAGGATATCGCGGACGCCTGCCTCTTCTTTGCCTCCGATGAGTCCGCCTACATTACCGGAGACCGTATCAACGTGGTGGGTGGCCGCTACATCGTTTAGGGAAAGTCTGCCATATTAGCCTCTCCGCATGGAAGACAGGGCTATGGCACATCAGCTTTGGGACAGACCCGTCGTTCCCGCGCAGGCGGGAATCTCGCTGTTTGGAGTCAAGCTACCCGCTTTCACCGGAATCACGGAGCAACTTGACGACAACTCTGGGGCGTTGCCGTTCCCGCTTCCTCAGCCGGCTCCCGTCCAGACCAGGCTGGCGGCCCCCATCATGCCGGGGGTATCCCCCAGGCGGCTTGACACCAGCCGGAAATCCCGGTGCCCGTCGCTCATGGCCCGCAGCTTGACCTGTTCCTCAATGCGGGGCAGTAACCCCATCTTCACCACGCCGAAACTGACGCCACCGCCCATTACCAGCAGGTCGGGGTTGTAAAGGTGCAGCAGGCTGGAAAGGCCCGTTGAAAGGCTATCCAGGACTTCGTCAAGGATTTCCGACGCCAGGGCATCCCCGTCACGGGCCGCCTCAAAAACCTGCTCCGCTGTAATCTGGGATACTTCCAGTCCGGCCAGGACGCTCAGTCCCGTCACCTCACCGGGAGCCGAGTCAGACAAAGCCCGCGCCGACACCTCGGGGGCTGTGCTGGCAACCCGGTAACGGGCAATGCGGGCAATCGAGGTACCGGATGCCAGGGCCTCCAGGCAGCCCCGCCGGCCGCACTGGCACAGGGGAGCGTTCGGGCTTCGGTCCAGAACCATGTGCCCGACCTCAGTAGCCATTCCCCGGGAGCCGAGTATCATCCGGCCCCGTTCCACGACCCCGCCGCCAATGCCGGTGCTGACGGTTACGTAAACCAGGCAGGTGCAGGGCAGCCCGCGCTGCCGGGCCTCCAGTCCTGCGCCGTACTCGAACTCTCCCAGGGCCGCCAGGTTGGCATCGTTGCCCGCGTACACGGGAAAGGACAGTCGGCCCTGCCATTCTTCCAGCAGCGAGACCCCATCCAGGGCGGGTAAATTGGGCGGCTCCAGTAGTGTGCCCGTATCAGCGTCAATAGGGCCGGCAATGGCAATGCCCAGTCCCGCCACTGTGCTGCTGGGGCCGCACCATTCCTCGGCCTCGCCAACCAGCGAGAACCCGTTATCCAGCAACTCTCGCTGGCCTGCGCCGGGCCCGTTGCGGACCCTTGACTGCCAGAGAATGTCCCCGGAGCGGTTGATTACCGCGATGCGGCACCAGGTACCCCCCCAGTCCATGGCCAGGGCTACTTCCGGGTTCCGGACCATATCAGCTTCCCGCGCATGCCGACGCCGCTGCCCTTGCAGGTAGAAAAGACAGGCAGAAAGGCGTCGCTTGGATATTCCAATCTTATACTTGGAATGGCAAAAAAGAAACGATGGAGCGGCAAGGGTAACGTTGCGATTTAAGTGGTTTATAGCAGGTAGGGGCGGGTTTGAAACCCGCCCTGACTACATACAGGCCGTTCTGCCCGTGCGATACCATCCAAAATGGAACGCTTCCGCAAGAAGGCAATAGAGGAGGTGGAGAGGAAGGGAGTGAAGCTATCCGCCTTCTGCCAGGAGGTCATCCAGCGTCTGTTTCAGCTTGTCCGGCCTGATGGGGCCAACGAACTTCTGGCGGACAATGCCGTTCCGGTCAATGAAGAACTTTTCTGGAATGCCCTTTACGCCGTAGTCTATGGCGATTTGCCCGTCGTCATCCACTCCGTTGGGGTAGCTCACTTCAAACTGTTCCACGTAAGTGGCCGCGTTGTCCGGCAAGTCCCAGATGTTGACGCCAATGAACTCCACGTCAGGGCCGGCATAGTCACGATAGGCTTGCTCCAGGGTCGGAGCCTCAAGGCGGCAGGGCGCGCACCAGGACGCCCAGAAGTCCACCATGACTATCTTGCCCCTCAGTTCGGCCAGCTCAATCCTGCCGCCACTTTGAAGATTCAGGGAGAAATTCTCTGCCGCCTCTTCGTCAATATCGGCTACCCCGAACTGGGTGTTGACTCCCAGCCCTCCGGGTTGGCCTCCCGTTTGCAGTGACGCCCAGACCAGTATCCCCAGAAAGGCGGCCAGGGGAAGGAAAGTTGCCAACAGTATCCAGTTCCGCTTCTTCAAGGTTGACTATTCCCCGCCGGGGCAGCCTGGCGTGGCCTGGCGCACGTGTTGCATCAATTCGGACCGGCGTTGTTGGTAGTCCCTCTCTTCCACCAGTCCTTGCTCGAAGCGGTCGTCCAAAACCGCAATGGCCTGGACCAGCGATTGCCGGCGCCTTTGAGCCGGGGCGTCGTTGTCTATAGTGATGGGGGCAGCCACCCTTTGACCCCGCATCCATCCGTACAGCAGCAGCGCCGCCAGGGCCACGCCCAGGATTAGGGGAATGCCCGTAAGCCACAGGTCAACCCCGGATATTTCCTGCCAGATAATGGTACCCAGGCCGGGCTGAGGCAGCTGCGAGAATTGCAGAACGACTCCCTGCCGGCGGGGAATATCCCGCCCTTCCCATACCAGGTATGGAGTCCCTTCAACGTCAACGCGGGGCATGGCTTCCAGCGGGCTGACCTGGATTTGGGACAGGGATACAGGCGCCAGCACCTGGTAAAGGTCGGCTCCCTGAATCAATCGTTGGCTGAATTCAACGGAGTCCCCTTCGTAGGGGAACTTGTAGGTGTAGGTGACCTGCTGCTCCCCGGGCGGTACCGGGGCGGTAACTGCAAACCCGGTTCCCATGGGAATCGTGTCCCCTCCGGGAAGGGTGGACTGCACGCTGAGTTCGCCGGCGCCTTCGGGCAGGGAAAACCGGAGGAAGTTGATGTCGGCAGGGTTGGTTATGTTGGTCAACTCCGGTAGCAGGGTACGGTCCGAGTTGTTACTGAGGCTCAATACCTCCAGTGCCCGAATTTCCCGGTTGGTCTGGTCAACGTCGGCAAGTATCATCGCCTGGCGCTGGATTTCCACCACGGCCAGGTCGTCCGTTGTTTCAAACACCTCCAGGCTCACCGGACTCCCAACCTCATCGCCTTCCAGCAGGGAGCTGTAACGCATCCCGTCAAAGTCCATGACCAGAACATAGCTGCCGCCCGGTATGGGAGCAATCCCTTCGAAGGAAAACGCTCCTTCGTCATCGGTGGTAGCGTTGTAAGTGGCCACGCGGCCGGCCAGGCCATCTATGGCGTGAAGGTCCACCGGCAGATTGCCCGGTACGCTGCCACCTGCAGTTCCGTTGACCGCATGGCCTGAAATGCTGAACTCTTCCGGCACCTGGGCTAAGAGCGGGGAAGGTCCATGCAAAGCCAGACCCGCAAACAGCAGGCAGAGGGCCAGGGTGAAAACCAGGGGAAGGCCGATAGCTCGGTCAGGGAGAGGATGAAAGCTCATCAATCAACAACCATTCCCCGGGGACGATTGGGCTGGACCAGCATTGTCAGAGACGGCATCAACGGAACTGCCATCTGGCTCATGGCATTCGGGACAATCTGTTGCCGCCTTTGAAGACGGGCGGGAGCGGCTGGGAGACGGGCGTTCCGGACCGGCCGAGGCATTGAGTGACGCCCGGGCCACCTTTACCTCCTCTTCCAACGCCCAGTCCAAATCCCGGTCCAGGTTTCCGGTATGCTTCCGTTCGTAATCCCGCAACAAGAGCGCGGCCTCGCGCCGGTAGAGGTTCATCTGCTCCCGGTAAAGGCCATCAGGAATGTTCCCTATCTCTCGTTCCAGGTGGAGCGTTCGAATTGCCTCGTAAATGGTATCCAGCTGGTCCGGCCCGTCAAAGTGTTCGGCGGGCAACTCCGAGCCGTCGTCCGGTTGTAGCCCATTCCCCGCTTCATTCGCGGCCTTCCTTCGCCAAAAGGGATATGCTGCGACCATAATCGCCAGCAAGGCAATAATTGCGCCAATAGCTAAAGCCACGGCCCCACCTTCAACACCGGTCGCTCTCTCATGAGGGACATTACAGCTTTAGACCGAAAGGGGACGGGTTCCACTCGCATTAGCTGCGGCGGCCGGCCTGGAAACGGTAACGGGCTCGCGTGCCTTCTCCGGCCATAGCGAGACAACCGTCCCCAGGATCAACACCGGTCCGGCCACCCACATCCACCAGACCAGGGGATTCACCAGTATTCGGAACCCTACCGAACCATCGGGAAGGTTCTCGCTGGGCACCACGTAGAAGTCTTCCACCGGCGTGGACCGGATCGCGGCCAGGGTGGAAGCCATGTTGAAGGAAGGATAGAAACTCCGCCTCGCCTCCATGTTTTCCAGCAGTTCGCCTCCCCGCCGCAGTTCCAGGTTGGAAACATACTCCGTCCGGTCCGACCGCAGGGTCTGGTCCGTGCTGAGGTAGCGCAGTTCATAGCCGGATATGGAATAGGTCTCCCCGGGGGCCAGCACCACGTCCCGCTGGATTTCAAAGAGGGAACCGCCCAGGACACCCAACGCTACCATCACAACGGCCAGGTGAACGATATACCCACCATAGCGGGGGCGGTTGGCCGCTATCAACCGGAAGAGCGCCACCGGATAAAGCTCCCCCGATGTCCGCCGCCGCGCAATCATTCCACGCCACCACTCCAGGAAAATACCGGTCGCCACCAGGGCGCACAACCCGAATCCGATCAGGGCAAAAGGCTGGCGCGTCACCAGCACGGCCAGGAAAACCACGACAATAACCGCCGCCGCCACGGGCAGCATCAAGGCCCGGCGGAGGCTGGCCCAGTTGGCGCGCCGCCACGGCAGCAGGGGCCCAATACCCATCAACAGTACCAGGGCCAGCATCAGTGGGCCGTTGACCTGGTCGTAATAGGGGCGCGCTATGGTGATTTCCTCGCCCCCTCCCAGCTTGGCAAAGAGGGGATAGACCGTCCCCCACAACGTGACAAATGCGATTCCCAGCAGCAGCAGGTTGTTGACCAGGAAGGCCGCTTCCCGGGAAAGCATGGAATCCAGGTTCTGGGCGCTCTTGAGCAGATTGTACCGCCAGAAAAATATGGCAAAGGGCACCAGGACCCCCACGGCCAGGAAAAGGAGAAACACCCAGCCCAGGGTAGAGGCGCCAAAGGAGTGTACCGAAGGCACCGGCCCTCCCCGGTTCATAAACATGCCGTAAAGGGCCAGTCCGAAGGCGACGTTAATCAGGACGATATTCCACATCCGGAACATGCCGCGACGCTTCTGCACCATTATGGAGTGGACAAAGGCGGTCAGGGCCAGCCAGGGCATGAAGGCGGCGTTTTCCACCGGGTCCCAGAACCAGAATCCGCCCCAACCCAGGATGGTATATGCCCACCAGGACCCCAACAGCAGCCCGCTGGCCAGCAGGGCCCAGGTAATAATCCCCCAGAGCCTGCCCGAATCGGCCCATTCGTCCCGGCTCTGTCCGCCAATCAATGCGCCCAGGGCAAAGGCAAAGGGTATGCTCATGCCGATAAGCCCCGCCATGAGGGCCGGCGGGTGAAAGAACATGCCAAAGTGGGTCAGCAGGGGATTGATTCCCTCGCCGTCCAGGGGCACGAAGGGGAGCTTGTCGAAGGGATTGGCCATGAAGGCCATAACGGCAATGAAGAAAATCTGCACCACCATCAGGGTGGCGGTAGTGTAGGGCAGGGTGGCGGAGACCCGCCCCGGGGCCCACCTGATGGCAATGGCCGACATCACCGAGAGTACGAAGGCGATGTAAAGCAGGGAGCCCTCGTTGCCGGCATAGAAGGCAACCCACGTGTAAATGTCGGCCATAGCATTGTTGCTGTGGGCCGCCACGTAGGCCACTTCGTAGTCGCGGTTGATAAATGACGCCACCAGGCAGAGCGTAGCCACCAGCATTACCAGCGTCAGCACGTACACCGTACGCCGGGAGCTGTCCACCAGCGCGGGAATGGCCCAGAACCTGCCCGTTACCGAACCAAAAAAGGCGTAACAGGAAAGGGCCAGCCCGATCCACAATGAAATTGCGCCTAAATCTGCCATTACGGTAGCTGCTCTATGCCCTGCCGAAATCTATTGTCTATCGAGTGTCTATCGGGGTAACGATTCTTTTCGTGGGGGACTCCTGTCGAACCGGTGCTGCGGCAAACTCTCACGTAGTCCGTATTTGGGGCTTCGACCGAGAGCATTAACCCATGACGGGCTTCCGAAGCAATCAATGTAACCCTGAACCGGAGCAGTCGCCGACGGCGAAAGTCTCTTCCATATAACCAATGGTTCGTGGTCAACCTGCGCCTGGCCGTGCGAGCAATGGCCCAACCGTTTCATCGTAGCAATTTCAGGAATCGTTGTAAATGTTGCGAATTTCGCCGCAACTGTTCAGAGTTGGCGAGTTCCCTAGCCGTAAAACCCGTCGTTCCCGCGCAGGCGGGACCCTCGATTGGGGGATCACCATTGCTTCCCCTCTTGGTCCCCTCCTATTCTGAACATTTACCCCCTTGGTCAGGGCAATCGCATTATGAATGGTATAGTCAGGGAGTAAGGAAAAGGTGGGT
>VXOH01000026.1:0-9046 GCA_009840135.1 Chloroflexota bacterium
CCCTGGAAACACTGCAACTTTTGTCATCGAATTAGCTAACACATACAAGAATGACTCACTATAAATGCGCGAGTGCCCTGCGGCAGGAACCAAGGCAATGGCGGCCCTGGATTCGGGCTTTCGAGGGAAAGAGGAAAGGGGCATTTAACGAAACCTCCTGGCAGCCGTCAGCCGCACGGGAGAAACTCGACCATGACGCGGAACGCCCCTCCCTGACGCGGGGAGGGGCGCTATTTCCTTGCAAGCCCGGATTTTTCCGGAGTGCGCCTAGGTCTCGACGGGCTCTACTTCTTCCACTTCTTCCATTTCCTCCACTGCTTCCTCCTCAAGGTTTACAGTGGGACGGACCAGGGGCAATTCTATCTGCATATTGGTGAATTCCCCCGGGGCGGAAGTTACGTTGATTGTGCCGCCGTGCTCGCGCACGATGTCGTTGGAGATGGCTAGGCCCAACCCGGTGCCCTGGTCGCTGGGCTTGGTGGTAAAGAAGGGATTGAAGATTTTCTCAATTACATCCGGCGGCATGCCATTGCCGTTATCCCGGATGTTGATTTCCACCAAATCCTCGTGGCGGCGGGTGCTCATCTGCAGGGCAGGGAAGTAACCCTCGCCCTTTTCCGTCAGCTCCGTTCGTTTCTCGTTGGTGGCGTAACAGGCGTTGCTCACCATGTTCAGGAATACGCGGCCCAAGTCCTGGGGGATAACCTCCAGCTCACCCACCTCGGGGTCCAGGTCATACTGGAGGTCCAACTGGAAATTGGTGTCGGTGGCGCGGGCGCTGTGGTAGGCCAGGCGCGAATGCTCGTCCACCAGCCGGTTGATATCGGTTAGCTGAAACTCTCCGGACCCCCGGCTCATCATGAGCATGTCGTGAACGATGCGGTTGGCCCGGTCGCCGTGGTTGCGAATCCGCTCCATGTTGTCGTTAAGGTCGTCCGAAATTTCCTGGATAAGGCCTCGCTGGTCTTCCGATATGTTGTCGCCGGTCTCTTCCAGCACTTCCTGCAATTCGGTCAAGAGTTCCGCGGAAGACTCGGAGAAGTTCTTGACGAAGTTGAGGGGATTCCGAATTTCATGGGCAACTCCGGCGGTAAGTTCACCCAGGCTGGCCAGCTTCTGCTGAGTCACAATCTGGTCCTGGGCCCGGCGCAACTCCTCGAAGGCGGCCTGCAGCTCGTCGTTCTTCTCCTGCAAGTCCTCGGCCAGCAATTCGACCAGGTTAAGTCGCTGTACCTCCAGGGCGTGGAGCCGGAACACCTCCACTGCCGCCGCCATGTCGGCAACCTCATCGTGCCCGCCCACTTCTACCTGGGCTTCCAGGTCGCCGCCAGCCATCTTGCGCATCCAGGCGGAAAGCATACCAAGGCGACGCAGCAACACTCGCCCCACCAGCAGCCACGCAACCATGGCGGCCACAACTATGCTTATCAAGCTGATGACGAGCAGTAGGGTTCTGCCGGTCAGGATTGCCTGGGTAGAGGCCTCGGTGGCCTCCTGAGCGCTGGCGCGGGCGGCCCCGACGAGGTTGTCCACCTCCCCCACCAGGGCGACCGCCGCCACCCGGTTGCTATTCAGCAATTCGCTTTGCCGCCCCTCCAACCGTAGCTCCTGGTAAAGCAGGTTGAACCCACTGCCCTCGGCGGTTCCCAGTGCGGCCAGCGATTCGAAAATGGGAGCTATTTCGGCGTGTATCGGGGAGGAACGCAAGGCTTCCAGGTTCAGTTCAATGCGGCTGATGGCCGCTTCAAAGCGCTCCCTCAGCGGCTCCAGCGCCGCCGCTTCCGACACGGCAAAAGCATTGCCCAACAGCTCGGTGGCTATGTTGGCGTCGGCCTGCAGCTCCGACAGCAGCCGGTAGCGTTCAAGCTCGGCCGCTGAAAAATGGACGTCGCGGGGGTCGGGGGGAACACCCACCTCCCGGTAACCGGTCATGGTGTAAAAGAGCTGGTCGTCCAGGGCGGTGACCAGCGTGACGTCCAGCGACCTCCTGACTTCCGCCAGCCTCTCGCGAAGCACCTCCCGCTTTTCCGACTGAACAATCAGCTCGGAGCGCTGATTCCTGATGGTACGGATGTTGGTAGTCAGGAGGTGGGCGCCATCGCGCAGGTCATTGAAGTTGAAGGCGCCCGTATCGGCTCCAGCCACGCCGAGCAAGGTTTCCAGGGTGTTTAATTCCGTCTCCAGGGAATCGCTGGCATCGGAGATATTGCCATACACCAGGTCCAGTTCCTCTATGTCCTGCGCGGCCACGATGCGGGGGGCCGCAGTGACAAGGCTGCTGCTGTACTGGGCCACCTCAAAGGCAGCCACCATTTCGGGAATGCTCTCCTCGTTGACGTGCCTTTGGGCCACGCCCACCCGGTCAAAGGAGAACCAACCCACGATGCTGGCCGAGACGGTCAGGGCCACGATTACCGCGAAGGCCACGTAGAGCTGGGTTGCAATCTTTCGGCGACTCCGGAGCATTCGGGGCCACAAGTCCCGCAGGTTGGCCCGGATAGCCACATACTCGCTCTCGCTGACCGGTTGCCTGAACCGCCTTCCCACCTCGGCAAAGGCTCTTCGCGCGGCGCCGGTATATGAAAAACCTGCCACGGAGCGGAACGACCTCTTCAATCCATCCATCATGGAAAAACATCCCGCAAATTTTCTATCGCCTGGTAACTGCCGTCGGACCCGATGGCAGTGAGAAACACTTTATCGGAACCCTGATTGTCCGCAAAGCCGAATTGAAGCATGAACCCGTCGAGATCAATGGATTCCGAGGACTGCAGGGTATCCAGGAAGCAGTCCCTGGTAACATCCGCTCCACAGGCATCGAGTCCCGAAATGGCAAGCCGGCCGGCGATGTATCCCTCCAGCGAAACCCAGCCCGGCTTTGCGCTGGGGTCCAGGGAGCGAAGAGCGTCCTGGTAGGCCCTCACGATGGGAATTGACTCGTCCGAGGGAAAAGGAACGACCTGGGTTACCAGAACGTCCTCACCGTCGGGGCCCAGAAACTCGGCCAGGGCGTTGCTTCCCACGAAGGAAATGGTAATAAAGACGGCATCCAGACCGGTACGCCTGGCCCAAACAATCAGCGTGGCAACCGGCTGGTAGGCTCCCACCAGAATGACGGCTTCGGGTTTTCCCCGCTGCAGATCGAGGAGGGCGGTTTTAACGGCCAGGGTGTTTCGGGGATAGAAACCCACCGCGACCGGTTCCATGCCCCGCCTCTCCAGCGCGCGGGTGGCGCCCACCAGGCCGGCGCGACCAAAGGAGTCATCCTGGAACAGGACCGCTATGCGGTCTATGCCCAGGTCTTCGGTCAACCTGGCCACCATCTCTTCGGTTTCCTGGTTGTAGGATGCGCGGAGGTTTATTACGTTGTTCCACTTTGATTCGCGCAGGAAGGCTGCGCCGGTAAAGGGAGCGACGTAAGGCACGTTGGAGTCGGAAGCGACAGGCACCGCCGAACGGGAGGTGGGAGTGCCCACGGCCCCAATCAGGGCAAAAACCTGATTCTCCTCTATCAGTTCAAAGGTATTTTCAATGGCGGCTTCGGGTTCGTAGGCATCATCCAGCGAAACCAGGTTCAGCTCCCTGCCGTGAACACCACCGGAATTGTTAATCTCCTCGAAAGCCGCCTGAATCCCCAACTGCATGTTGGTTCCCAGTTCCCACGCTGGGCCACTGAAGGCTGCTGACTGGCCAAACAGGATGGCGGTATCGGAAATGCCGTTGCGCTGGCTGAGGTCTTCCCGGTCTGAAAGAGCTTGCGCCGCCGGATCCGACCCACCGGAGGAGGAGTTGAAGGGGTCGCTGTTGTTGCTGTTACATGCGCTGGCGCCCAGTCCCAGCGACAGCGCAACAGCCGCAACAACGGTAACAGCAGCAATGCGTGAAGCGATGCGTAATCGGATCGAAAGAGAAGGGTCCATAATTGGCAACACGGGGCAACACCGCATTACTCGGATTTGCGGATCACCATTGTGGAATGGTTTTTTGCGTTCTCTCGGCGGTACTGGAAATCGTCGGTCATTTCCATTACGAAATAAATTCCCAGGCCGCCAACGGGCCGCTCATCTACGCCGCCCACCGTGACCGGGTCTTTACTGTCTTCCAGGGGATTGAAGGGGCGGCCATCGTCAACAAACTCAATGGTGATCTGGTCTGGGGCGGAGGTGAGGGACAGGTTGAAGGTGTGGATACCTTCATCGAAACCGTAGTTCATAATATTGAGGCCAAATTCCTCGAGAACCAAGTTGGTCTTGAAGGTAAGAGCCGGGGACCAGTCCTCCTCTTCCGCCAGCTTCTCCACTTCCGCAAATATGCGTTGCAACTCTTCGTGTTTGGTCTCGACTTTCAGGTCAATTCTGGAGGTCATTGAGCCTTCTCAACTTCGACAGAGGGTGAGGCAGGTAATGTCGTCGGACTGGGGAGTTTCACCGGCAAAGGCACGAACGCTTTCGAACATCACGTTGTTTACTTCTTCCGGACTGCCAGCGGGCGTATTGGCAAGTACCTCTGCCATCCGTTCTACGCCGAACTCCTCACCATTCTCGTTCATCGCCTCGGAAACCCCATCGGAATAGAAGAAAACCGTGTCCCCCGGAGCAACCTGGAAAGAGTCCTGACTATATTCGAGGTCCTCCATCACCCCCATAGCCACGCCTCCCGTGAAGGCCAGGGGAATGACGCTGCCGTCGGCCCGCCGCACATAGGGGGCCGTATGCCCTCCGTTGGCATAGGTCAAAGTACCCGTGTTGGTGTCGTAAATGGCATAGAGCAGGGTAACAAACATCATGGCATCGTTACCCTCGCAGAGGAGGTCATTGACCTCCTTGAGGACATCCCCGGGTTCGTAGTTGCCTATGGCGGAACCCTTGAGCAGGGTCCGGCTGGACATCATGAACAGGGCCGCAGGGACGCCCTTGTCGGACACATCGGCAATAGCGAGGCCAATGCGGCCTCGCCCCAGGTTAATCACGTCGTAGAAATCGCCGCCGACTTCCTTGGCCGGCTCCATGCTGGCGAAGACACTGAAATCATTGCCGTAGGGAAACTGGGTAGGCAAAATGGACTGCTGAATCTTGCTGGCTACGTTCAGCTCGTTTTCGAGGCTGACCAACCGATCCCGGGAGGATAGGGCTTCACGCCACTCGACCAGGTGGGCCAGGGTACGGTCTATGGTTATCTGGAGGTCATCGAAGTCCAGGGGCTTGGTCACGAAATCGAAGGCGCCCCGATTCATGGCCGTGCGTATGTTCTTCATATCTCCGTAAGCGGAAATAATGATGGACCGCACGTTGGGGTCTACCTTGGGAATCTGTTCGAGGAGGGTGAGCCCGTCCATCTGGGGCATATTGATGTCGGAGATCACCATGTCAATGTTTTCTTCTTCCCGGAGCCGGTCCAACGCTTCGACGCCGTTCTGGGCAAAAACGAAACTGTATTGACCTGAACGTATTCGGCGGCGCATTCGCTGCAGGACGAGGGGTTCCAGATCCGGCTCGTCGTCCACTACCAGGATTTTGAACGCCTCAGGCATCGCTACCATACTCTCCCATTTCGGAATCTATTTTTCGCCGGGTTAAGGCGAAATTCCGATGTCCCCACACTAAGGAGGCCGTCTATATCTACCAAAATAGACTTCGGAGCGATTAACTTATGGAACCTATGGCGGCGTCCTGGGAATCGTGAATGGGGATGATCTTGTCGAAGCCGCTGATGACGAACACTTCCTTCACCGGCTCGGACAAGGTGCAAGCAGCCATCTTGGCGCCCTGCCTCTGCAGATCCTTGGCAATCAGCAGAACCACCCGCAGTCCCGCGCTGCTGATGTAGGTGAGGTTTTCCAGGTCAAGAATGACGGCCCGGTCGGAATCAACGATTTCCGATTTCATGGCATCCTGGAATTCCGTGGCGTTGGTGCCGTCCACACGCCCTTCGGCCTTCAAAACCAGGTTAGTACCCTCACGATGAGACTCTACGTTCATATACCTAGCCTCCTAATTGATTCCCCGGTGACGTTGCTTTCTTGCTGTTGAGGGACGGCCCGGCTGGCCTTTTTGCCCAGGCTCGCAAGCTGTCCGTTCAACATTATAACCCATGTAGAGACATACAACAAATCTCTCTTTAAACCTGCCCGCCCCGTAGCTGGCAGATTAACGATGCCCAGGTCTCACTACCAAACCTGAGGTTCGAACGCTTTGGATTCCAGGCCAGGCGCCGCAGAAGTTCTTCCAAGCGAAAGAATTGCATCCCTGTCCCTCGAAATGCTATGGCGCATTTGAGCGACCTGGTAGCTCTTTTTATTCAAACCAAGGCTATGGCAACCTCATATTACATTATGCCATCATTTCCCAAATATGCGAAGCCCATACACGCTACGGGCACAATGCCGCCCTCCGACCAGGGATCCGGGATCCGGGCTTGCAGAGTCGTGCCGCCATGCCGGCCCCCGGACCCTCCATAGACCGTCGCATAAAGCATCCTACGGTAACCCCATGTTCCGGTATCCCGCACGGGGGGTGTCTCCCGCTTGGTAAAAGTTGGCAATGCACCGTCGCCTTGCCCGCCTTTCCTCACCAATTCCCAGTCCACAGGTTACTGCCGCAGCCTTGTGTCACCGTTGTTGAGCCTTCCCGAAAGGCGTACGCCGGCAGCGTTAGCACTCCGAGATATCCGGGATAACTGTCCGGGGAGCGCGATTCGAGAGGGCCCCGGGAGACGCAGGAGAGGGCCGGTGACAAGGTTCACCGGCCCCTGCGGGATGCAAGTCATTGAGAACAATCCAATCGGTCAGCGACGATTCCAAGCCGGACCGTGCAGTTCCCTTTCTCCAGGAGGGCAAATTGTCCCTTTCGTTTTTCCGGCGACATCCGGAATCCAACGTTCCCGCGGGAGGAGTTCGAGTTTAGCCCGTCAAGATTCCTGCCACCCTCTGCAACAACGGAGTGCAGGACGGATTCGACTACAGCGACAGGCAGGCTTCCATTACCTGGGTCAACCTAATACTTGGGGCAACTTAAACGGAATGCCTATCCCATGCCGTCCCGGCCAGGTATCGATTTTCGGGAACCGCGGCGCTGGGGATCAGGTGCCTATCCAGCCGGAGCCGGACACGTCAATTACCTGTTCATCCGGCCCGCGGAACTTTTCCTCGTAGTAGCCGCGGCCGTCACCGGCGTGGCCTCCCACGTTAATGCGCATGTTCATTGGCCGGGCGCCTTCGGATTCCAGCTTCTCCTTGATTTCGTCCATGTCCTCGACCATGAAGCCCAGGTGGTCAATGCCGGCGTATCCGGCCACGTCCCGGACGCTTTCCTCATTGCCTTCTTCAATGGACTTCAGAATGGCCAGGTTAATGTAACCGTCGGACAGGTAAAGACCGGAGCCAGCCTTACCTACCTCCTCCAGACCGAATACGTTAACGTAAAATTGGGCCGTTTTCTCCGGGTCGGGAGTGCGAATGGCGATATGCTTGATTCTGGGCATAACATCCTCCTTTTCCTGTCAAACTTGATCGTCTTGCCGAAAATGGATTTCGATCTCCAGCCTTCTCTAGCGGATTATAGTAACGGCCAACCCCTTTTTCAACTTGGCTTACTGGCGCCATTACCGGTGCCAGCCCATGCCCTGGAACAGGCCGCGCAAGTAGGCGATCTGGCCGCCGTGGGCCACGTTGTCCCAGACCAACTGGCCCAGGGCGGTGTTCAGGGTGTGGTCCCGCGTCTCCGCCGGCGGGGGGAATGTTACCTCCCGCTCCATGTCGTCGTAAGTCAGGGAGCCTATGTAATCCCTGGCGGCCTGCCGTACCGCCCCCTGGTAACCCAACAGCACCTCAATGTCCGGGGCAGACCAGCCGGCCAGGTCCTCGGGCGTCCAGCCCATCCCCGGTACGTTTTCAGCCATACCGAACCTTTCGTTCCAGCCCTGGGTTATCCAGAAAGGTTCCAGGCCCTGGAGCCGCTGGTTGATGAAGGTGTCAATCACCCGGTTCATGTGCCACAGAATCCAGGCAATGGAGTTACATTCGGGAGCCGGCTGGCGGGCCAGCGTTTCGGCATCCAGGTCCTCAATGGCCGCATCCACCATGTTCCAGTTGCGGCCCAGGGCCCAAAGTACGGCGTCGCCTGCAGCCATCTGCTCTCCTCCTCTTGAACCCGTCCTGTTATACCGGTCTGGCCCCAGTATAAGCCAGCGCAAGGTGGCCCATAAACCCTGGGCTGTGCGACAATGGTTGCAAGCGGCTGCCCGGTGGCAATGCCGACGCCGCCAAACTCAGACAGGAGGTGGGCAGGATGGACCTGGTCGAGGAACAACTGCGAAACAGCAAGACCATCGCTGTGGTTGGCATTTCCGACAACCCGGAACGCCCCAGCTACGGCGTCTCCCGCTACATGCAGGCCCAGGGTTACCGCATCATCCCGGTCAACCCCATGATCGAGGAAGTGCTGGGCGAGAAGAGCTACCCGGACCTGAAGTCGGTGCCCGAACCCATAGATATGGTAGACATCTTCCGCCGTTCCGAGCTGGTGGCGCCGGTGGTGGATGAAGCCATTGAAGTCGGGGCCAAATACATCTGGATGCAGGATGGGGTGATTAACGAGGAAGCGGCGGCCAAAGCCGAAGCCGCCGGCATTCCCGTCATCATGAATGATTGAACCCTCCGGCAACATCGCCGCCGGTTCGGCGGCAGCTAGTTTCCACAGCCAAACACATTCGGAGTCGCAAAAACAGAACCAGATAAACTTAACCAGGGAATCTTTTGGGCCGCCGGGATTGCAGGAAATCCCGGCGGCCTCTTTGTTCAGCGCTTTCCCCTTTCGCGGTGTGCGAACTGGCGACAGAATGCGGAGGGAACTATCAACCAATTATCATTTCCGCCACGATGGGATTCTGATATTCGCAAGTTGTTGATGTACAATTTGCAGTTTTCGTAGTTTCTTGACACCAAATGCCTGCTTGCATAATATTGAGCTACTTTTATGGTGGCAGAAATCGTTTTCCCTGAAGACTTTTGGTCTGACCACCGGCAACTGAGCAACCGAGCAACCGGAAA
>VXOH01000026.1:9056-32896 GCA_009840135.1 Chloroflexota bacterium
ATCAACCTGAAACGAAAGAAGGAGGTTCGAGGATGGCAAACAATGACATAGCGTTAATGGCACACCTGATGCGCCGAGCCGGATTTGGCGCTTCCTACGAGGAACTGGAACAAAGGGCCGCGGCAGGCTACGAGGCTACCGTTGATGAACTGCTGCATCCCGAGAGCCAGCCCAGCCTGGAAATGGACGTCCTGGAACGCCGCTTCGTTGACTGGCGGGAAATGAATGCCCTGGAAGTCAACCAGGCTTTCTGGACCTACGCCATGATCAACACCCAGCGTCCGCTGGAGGAGAAGATCGCCCTTTTCTGGCACGGCATCTTCTGTACCGGCAACTCCAAGTGCGAGCACGGCCGGCAGATTAAGCTCCAGATTGATATGTTCCGGGAGCGGGGCCTGGGCAGCTTCCGCGACCTTTTGATGGGCCTGTCCAGCGATCCCTCCATGATTTTCTACCTGGACAACTGCATGAGCCACAAGGACGCCATCAACGAGAACTGGGGCCGGGAGCTTCTGGAACTGTTCTCCATGGGCGTGGGCATGGACGGAGACGCCAACTACAGCGAGGACGACGTAAAGGAATGTGCCCGGGCCTTCACCGGCTGGACCATTACCAACGCCATCCCGCGCTATCCCTATGGCCGTTACGAGGCCGGCTTCATCTACAACCCCGCCGACCACGACGAGGAAGACAAGACCTTCCTGGGTGAGACGGGCAACTTCAACGGCGACGATATCATTGACATCATCGCCAGGCAGCCCTCCACCGCCCGCTTCATTTCCCGCCACATGTACAACTTCTTTGTGGCCGACGACGTGCAGGTGCCGGCATGGCAGAACACGCCGCCGCGGGACCTGGAAGCCATCCAGATGCTGGAGGACGAGTATTTCCGCTCCGGCTACAACATTGGCTCCATGCTGCGAGTTCTGTTCAACTCCGACGCCTTCAAGAACGCCCGCTTCGCCAAGGTGAAGAGCCCCGCCGAGGCGGTTATCGGCACCATGCGGGTGGTAAAGGACTACACTACGCCCAAGCCGGGCCTGCACAACCTGGCCAGCAACATCCGTTACATGGGCCAGGACCTGATGAATCCCCCCACCGTTGAGGGCTGGCACACCGGCGGCGAGTGGATTGACAGCGGCACCCTGGTGGAGCGAATCAACTTTGCCGCCGACCAGGTGGGCAACCTGGAATTGCCCGGGGTGCAGGACATGGTAGCCCGTCTGGGTTCGGGAGGGGCCGCAACCGCCGAGGAAACGGTGGACCGCTGCCTGGAACTCCTGGGCGCCTACGAACTGGCGGATGAGACCCGGGACCAACTGATTGAGCACGTGTCCCGGGGCGGCGACCTCGTCCCCGGAACTCCCGATTTCTCCCAGCGGGTGGGACAGACCCTCCAGTTGATTGTCTCCACCCAGGAGTACCAGTTCGCCTAGACGACCAAGGGCAACGGAACAATGGGACGGAGCAATGGCTCGTAGGGGCAACCCTTGTGGTTGCCCTGCCGGATGAACGGCCCAGCTAATCCCAGGGAAGGCGCCCACCAGGGGCGCCCCTACATAAGGGTTTATAGCCAGGCAAAGAGAGGAAATGAAATGACTTCGATAAAGAAAGACCCGGTGCTGGTTGTCCTGCAATTGTCCGGGGGCAACGACGCCCTGAACACGGTGGTTCCCTACGGCGACCCCCTGTATGCCGACAACCGTCCCTCGGTGCGGGTGCCCGAGGAACAGGTACTGAAAATCACCGACTACGTTGGGCTTAACCCCAACATGGGCCCCATGAAGCAGCTCTACGATGAGGGCAAAGTGGCCGTCATCCAGGGTGTTGGCTATCCCAACCCCAACCGCTCCCACTTCCGCTCCATGGACATCTGGCACACCTGCGAGCCCGACAAGGTGGGCACCGAGGGCTGGCTGGGCCGCGCCATCAAGGAAATTGACCCCAACGCCGAAAACGTGCTGACGGGCGTCAACTTCAGCCGTGGCCTGCCCCGCGCCCTGGCCATGCCCGGCGTGCCCGTGGCCTCGGTGGGCAACCTGGCATCCTACGGCGTGCTGACCGGCATCGAGGAAGAAGACCAGCGGGCCGATGCCCTGGACGTCTTTTCCCGTATTTACTCCCCGGCCATGGGGCGCGGCGGCGTGGTGGACTACCTGTCCCGCACCGGCATGGACGCCCTCAAGGGCGCGGACATCCTTAGCACCGCTCCTGAGATGTACTCGTCGTCCATCGAATACGGCAATGACGTGGTAGGCCAGTACATGCGCAACATCGCCCAGACCCACCTGGCCGGCTTCGGCACCCGGGTGCTGTACACGACCGCTCCCTACAACAGCTTCGACACCCACGCCGGCGAGTTGCAGGCCCACGCCAAGCTGTGGAGCGAGACTTCCCAGGCCGTGGGCGACTTTATGGACGACCTGCGCGAGCACGACGCCGCTGACAACGTGACCCTGCTGGTCTTTACCGAGTTTGGCCGGCGGGTCCATGACAACGGCTCCGGCACCGACCACGGTTCGGGCGGCATGGCCTTCGTCATCGGCGAAAACGTCAAGGGCGGGCTGTACGGCGAGTATCCTTCCCTGGAGGCGGACAAGCTGCTGGAGGGCGACCTGCACTTCAACAACGACTTCCGCAGCATTTACTCTACGCTGCTGGAGAACTGGATGGGCCTGGACGCCCAGCCCCTGGTCAACGGCAGCTTCGAAAAGCACGACTTCATCTAGGCAACCGGTGATAATCGTCGTTCCCGCGCAGGCGGGAACCTCGATGGCGCCAAGTCGACAGTCCCTTCCCCCATCGACGGGGAAGGTTTCAATAATCCCTTCCCCCTTGACGGGGGAAGGATAGGATGGGGGTGAAGGCAGGCGCCTGCCCCCGCCCACGCAACGCCTGACAGGGAGGGCAATATGACCACAACACGATTTGCTGGAATTACGCTTCAGCCCAGCCACACCATCGGCCGGGCCGAGTTCTCCGGCCCCGGCTTCCGCAATCCCGTGGCCATGGTACGGGGCGAGGAAGATACCATGTACGTTGTCAGCCGGTCTTACGACTACCGGCCCGACGGCAAGCGGATAACCATCTGCACCCTTGACGAAGATTATATCGGCGAGTTCGCCCGGGGCGTCACCACCGCCGGCGAGGGCGACCCCTCCGACGCCGACGGTTCCCTCATCTGGCCCACGGCCATCGCCCTGGACAGCGAGGGGAACGTGTACGTGGCCGACGAGTGGTTGAACCGCATATCCGTTTACTCCGGCGATGGGGCTTACCTCAGCAAGTGGGGAACCCCCGGCTCCGGTGACGGCGAAATCAGCAGCCCCTCGGGCCTGGCTATAGACCAGGACGATCATCTCTTGCTGGTGGACTGTGACAACCACCGCATCCAGAAGTTCACCAGGGACGGTCAGTACATTTCCCAGTTCGGTTCCAAGGGAGACGGAGACGGCCAGTTCAACATGCCCTGGGGCATCACCATTGACCGCAGCGGCGACATCTACATCGCCGACTGGCGCAACGACCGCATCCAGAAGTTCGACCGCAACGGCAACTTCCTGATGAAGTTCGGGACTTCCGGTTCAGCCGATGGTCAACTGGACCGGCCCACCGGCGTTGCGGTGGACAGGGACGGCAACATTTACGTGACGGACTGGGGTAACGACCGCCTCCAGGTCTTTTCGGCGGATGGCGAGTACCTGACCCAGACCACCGGAGACGGCTCTCTCTCCAAGTGGGGCAAGGAAAAGCTGGATGCCAACTCCGAAATGTGGCAGGAACGGGACATCGCCCAGGGCCTGGAGCGGGAAAAGCTGTTCTGGGGCCCGATAGCGGTCACGGTGGACGACGATGACAACGTCTTCGTCGTGGAATCGGCCCGCTCCCGCATCCAGATTTACCGCCGGCAGGTGCCGGTGTTCTTCGGGGGTCGGCTGTAAGGCGCTGACATCCGAATTGAACATGGCGACGGGGCCGGATTGGTTAATCCGGCCCCAGCTTTTAGAGCTTGATGGCCGTCAATCGGGCAGCTCTAGGAATCCTCTGAGTAAGTCCCTTCCCCCTTGACGGGCTGACAGGGGTATGTATTTAGAACAGTCATCGCACCTTTAGTTTGCCATGCTGAACGAAGTGAAGAATCTAAAATGACAGCCCTTCGACTACTTTCAGAATAGCGAGGTCATCTCTGCTTGCGACCTTAGATCCTTCGCGGAGTCTATCCTGAGCGCAGCCGAAGGGCTCAGGATGACATATAGCGGGTGATGCTTATGTGGAATCCCACAATACATACCCCTCTAAGCCCGTCAAGGGGGAAGGTCAGGATGGGGGTGATAGATTGCCAAAGACCATTTCCCCCTCACCCTAACCCTCTCCCACCAGGCGGAACGTCCGCCTATGGGGGGCGAGGGGACTCGTTCAGACCTTCCCAGGGTCCTGTTCCCGCGAGCTCCCCCATTGGCCCGAAATCCTGACTGAAAATCCGAGGCAGGTCCGAGAGCCGGTTAGTGGGTAGCGTTCAGACGCTTCAGCCATGCTTGGAGCCACATATTCTCTTAGCGCGATTGTCCAGCGCCGCTCTCTCCTACCATGCCCAACCCTGCCTTAAGTTCTATGCTATAATCCCCCAATTGGACTGGATTCGCCCCGCGCATTCCACCCTCCGGAGGAAACATTGACCACCCAGGAAGAACTTGTCGCCAGGCTCCGGCCCTTGGGAATGCGGTTGACACCGCAGCGCCTGGCTATCGCCGAAGTGGTGGTCAATTCGGCTGACCACCCCTCGGTGCGGGACATTTACGAGCGGGTCAGGGCTTTCTTCCCCTACGTGACCATCGCCACCGTCTATTCCACCCTTGACGTGCTGGAAGAGGCCGGAATCGTGCGGGAACTCCCCTTCCAGCGCCTCTCCCGTTACGACGCCAACCTGTCACCCCACGCAAACCTGGTCTGCATTGGCTGCGGCATGGTGGTAGATGCCGACGTGGGGCAGGATATGGTATCCCAGTTGACCGACATTATCAGAGACGGCGCCGACTTTGAGATCGCCTCCCAGCGGGTGGATTTCTACGGATGGTGTTCCGGCTGTCGTCCCGCTTCACCCAACTGATTCCTTCCACTTCCCTTTTCCCGGGGTGTCACCGGTACGGGCAGCCCCTGTCCCGCCCGCGTCTGGTTCTTGCTCAGGCCCATCTTGTTTTCCACATCCAATCTCTTGCCGTCTCTACTGCTAAAATGGTGGTATATCACCGCTGGACTGCTTGGCGGAGGTGCCGGACAAGTTGGCCCACCTTTCGCGCCTGGTACTGACCAATTTTCGCAACTTCCAGGGCCTGGACCTGGACCTGCCTCCCGGGGTGGTGGTGCTGTTCGGGTCCAACGCCCAGGGCAAGACGACCCTGCTGGAGGCCGTGTACCTGCTGGCAATTGCCCGCTCATTTCGGGCTGAGAACGAGCGGGAAGTGGTCAATTTCGAGGCCGCCAGGCAGGGGCAGCAGGCCCTGGTTGGCGGCAATCTTGAAAGGAACGGCGAGCGAGTCGCGGTTTACGTGGGCTACTCCTGCACCCCCGCTTCCGCTTCGACTTCCGCTTCGATCTCCGCTTCGACTTCCGCTTCGAATCCTGCCCAGCCTCCCACACCGGCATCTTCAACTGATTCCTCCACTGATTCCTTCACGGCGCCCGCTACAGGCCAGAGAGACAATGCCGAAGGCAATAGCGCCGCGCCAGGACCCGCCCCAGGACCCGAACCCAGGCCTTCGCATAGCCTTCCCTATTCGGTAAGGAAGGAAATTCGGGTCAATCGGGTGCGACGCACCGCCGCCGACCTGGTGGGCACGGTGGGGGCGGTCCTGTTCAACGCCGAGGATATTGACCTGGTACAGGGGCCACCGGCCGGCCGGCGGCGCTACCTGGATATCCTGATTTCCCAGGCCAATCCCATTTATTTGAAGACCCTGCAACGATACTTGCAGGTAGTACGCCAGCGGAACCGCCTGTTGCGGCTCCTGCGGGAAGGCAGGGCCGAGAACGCCGAGCTGGAATTCTGGGACGACCGCCTCGTCAACGAAGGGTCGTGGCTGAGCAATCAAAGGTCCGGGGCCATAAAGCTGTTGGGCCAATTCTGCGCCGACCATCACCGGGACCTGGGCAACCCCGGCGAGGTGTTGACCCTGGAACATTTGCCCAGCGTCAGCGCCTGGCCGGGGAAGGAAACTGCCGGAGAAACCCGGGCCCGGTTCCGCGAGGCGCTGGCCGTCCGGCGCCAGCGTGAACTGGCCGCGGGCAGTACCATGGTTGGCCCGCACCGGGACGACTTCAAGCTGCTGGTGGACGGGGTGGATATGGGCGCCTTTGCGTCTCGTGGCCAGGCCCGTACCCTGGCCCTCACCCTGCGCCTGGCAGAGGCTACCTATCTATCCCAGGTCCGGCAGGAAGAGCCCATAGTGCTGCTGGATGACGTACTCTCGGAGATGGACGCCGGCCGCCGGGCCCGGGTACTGGAGAAAGCGGCCAACTACGGGCAGACCCTCATCACCACCACGGACCTGGAGCCGGTGCGCCGATTTTTCGGCGACAACGCGACCTACATGCAGGTACAGGGCGGCGAGGTCAGCCCCTCTGCCGGCCAGGGCTAGCCTAGCCCCGGATTTCTTGCCTCGGCATATACTTCGCCCACTACGGAGAACCGGACAGCCCCGGTGCTATAATTTTGGAGTACGGAGTTCGCCGGCTGACTCACCGGGTAATTCGTTGAACCAGTGAGAGACGGGAAGAGAGAAAGGCCCACATGAATCTGCTTGACCCCTGGCTGAGGCAACTGGGCCTGGACCATCAGTTCTGGCTGCCAGCGACCTCGATTTCCATCTTCCTGGTGGGAATAACCCTGGCCTTTGTTTTCAACAAGGCCATTTACCCCATCGTCCTCAGGTTCACCAACTTCACCCCCACCAACCTGGATGTGCGGCTGGTCCGGGCCTTCCGCCGTCCCCTGACCATGGCCATCCTGGTGGCCGGGCTCTATTTCGCCCTCATCCTGCCCCTGGACTTGACCCTTACCCTGCGGCACATCATAGACCGGGTGGCCGCCATCCTGGGCGTGGGCGTTGCCGTGCTGGCTCTCACGGCAGCGTCTTCCAACGTCTTCCACTGGTATTCCGAGGAGATTTCCCCGCACACGGCTTCCACGCTGGACGACCGGCTGATGCCCATGATCCGGCGCATCGTCATGGCCCTCATCTACGCCCTGGGAGGGCTGCTGGCGCTGGACCTGCTCAATGTTAACATCAGTCCACTGATTGCCGGCCTGGGCCTGGGCGGACTGGCGGTGGCCCTGGCCCTGCAGCCCACCCTGTCCAACCTTTTCGCCGGTACCTACGTTATGACGGAAGGGGTGGTAACCCAGGGCGATTACATTGAGCTGGAGAACGGCGTGGCCGGCTACGTGATAGACGTGGGCTGGCGCAGCACCCGGCTGAGGACCTGGACCAACAACCTGGTGGTGGTGCCCAACTCCCGGTTTGCCGAGACCATCATCACCAATTACCAGGGTCCCATTCCGGCGGTCAACATCTACCTTACCTGCGGTGTCAGCTACGACAGCGACCTGGGGGTGGTGGAGCAGGTCTGCAAAGAGGAAATGGACAAGCTGCTGGAGGCCGACCCCAGGGCGGTGAGGGAATATGGCGCCTACTTTGCCTACGAGTCCTTTGACGACTCCAACATCACCTTCTACCTGTTCCTCCAGGCCCGGGACCGCATAGCCAGCTTCGAGGTGCAGTCGGAGCTGATCCGAATGGTCCACGAGCGGTTCCGGGAGGAGGGCATAGTAATTAACTATCCCATGCGCACAATTAATTTCGCGGAAGATTCCGGCCTGGGAGCAGCCGGTCAGACGGGCGTGGCAGCCACCGGCAGCGCCGCGAGGGCCGGGTATCCTTTCCGGCGGTCGGCTGGAACGGGCACAGATGCCGCGAGACGAGAGGCTCCGGCGTCCCGCATGGACACAGGCGACGGGCCGGAAGGCGGAGAGGGGCCGGGGCCGGATATTGGGTGATGTTAGGGCCTGGCATTCACCCGGCTTCCCGTATTCCTCATCCCGGCTCAACGCTCAACCAATGCCTGCATTGGTAACACTCCCCGTGAGGCTATCGGTTCAAGTGTCTAATGCCGCAGGCTGCCCTTTCCCGACCTGCCGGGCAGCCAAAAGAGAGCGCGGTGGCGCCGGAAAAATGCATTACTGTTTCCAGACAAATATTCGCGCCATCTTTGCTGTTTTCGTAACTCTATTAAAGGAAGGCATATCGCCTTTCTTCCGCCCAACTGAATAGTTGACAAGTGGAACAAGAAGGTTTATCTTTCCAGAACCAATGTCTATTTACCAGCTTCGAGACAAGAATTAAAAGGAGGAGGAGCATGCTAAAGATTGGGCACGAGGTAATTCGTCCGGGCAGGAACCTGGGCGAAGCCGAAGTAACAATTCCTATTCCCGAGGAGTTGGAAACTACCCCTGGTATTCCCATGACCCAGCGCGAAGTTGACTGGTATGCCCGCGAGTATCCGCTGGAATCCATCAACATCACCGAGCGGGCCTCCCGCGACTGGGCCAATGCCCTGCGGGATAATCACGCTGAAATGCGCGAGATCCGCAAGGAGCACGAAAAGCTCAACCGGCCTTTGATCATGGCCTGCCGCATGACCGGCGACCTGGAGCCTACCGCTGAGCCTACCGGCGAGGACATCAGCGAGCTGATCAAGACCAAGGCCCGGGAACTGGGCTTCGTCGAAGTCGGTATCACCGCTTTCGACCACCGCTACACCTTCCAGAGCAAGAAGGGCAGCACCGTTTACTATCCGCATTTCGTGGCCCTGGCTTACGAGCAGGACTTCGAGCCGACCCAGACCATCCCCAGCGTTGACGCTGAGATCGTCCACTCCAGCACCTACCGGACGGAAGGCGCCGCCGCTCTTGAGCTGGGCAACTACATCCGCAGCCTGGGCTATCACGCGCAGGTAATGGGTTCCGGCGACTCCGCTGGCCCGTACATCCCCATGCACGTTGCGGCCGGCACCGGACAGCTGGGCGCTTGCGGCTATCTGCTGACTCCCCATGTCGGCTCCCGCTGCCGCCTGGTCGGTCTGACCACCGACGCCAACGTCAGCTACGACTCTCCCGTGGATTACGGCATCCACGCCTTCTGCCAGGTGTGCCAGGTCTGCGTGAACCGCTGCCCCGGCCGCGCCCTGATGCGCGACAAGATCTGGTGGCGGGGAATTGAGAAGAACAAGCTCTACTTCAAGCGCTGCCGCCCCGTCATGGCCCGCTACCTGGGCTGCGGCATCTGCATGAAGGTCTGCCCCATCCAGAAGTATGGTCTGCAGAACGTCATGGAGCACTATGCCGAGACCGGTCAGGTTCTGGGCAAGGGCACCCACGACCTGGAAGGCTACACCCTGGAAGGCAAGGGCTACTTCGGCCCCGGCGAAATGCCCGTCTTCGACGGCGCTTTCTTCGACATGCCCCACGGCGGCACCGACGAGCACGCCTTTGAGGTCTTCAAGCAGAAGGCCGTGGCATCCGGCGGTGAAGTCTCGGAAGAGATGATGGCCGAGTTGAAGGATGGACTGGTTAAGTCCCTGTTCCAGGCCACCGACAACCTGGGCATGATGGACGAGGACGCAGACTACATCTAAGCCTGCATTCCCGGACCACGTCTCAACGGACCAGACCAATCGAGGCCCGCAGCATGCTGCGGGCCTCTTCTCTTATCCCTATGGGCTGATGTGCCTGCCAGGGTGAACCTTCCATTTCCCCTGCAACTGTTTTGCCCCAGGCGACATTACCCGACCCCTCAACTATTCAATCCCTCACCGGAATCCTGTATCCTATGGCGAAACACCTGCCCATATACGGAGGCTATGGATGGCAGAGTTGGAACGGGTAACTATTCAGGAAGCATCCTACCGGCTTAATCTGTCCCAGGCGGAGATCCGCCGCTACATTCGTGAGGGACGACTCCAGGCTACCAGGGAAGGCGGCCCGCGAGACCGCACCTGGATGGTGGAACTGCCCGATGAAGGCTGGCTGGACGACGACAAGGCCCGCTACCATGAAATGGCGGAAGGAATGCCGGTGTGGTGGTGGCCCACCGAAGCCAAGACGGGCATTGCCCACTACATCCTCGACGTGGGCATCGAGGAAACGGTGCCGGTTTACCTCTGCGGGCTGGTGAGCGATAACCTGTGGGCCGTATCGAGGCTGACCGAGGACCAGTGCTGCCCCATCTGCCTGAAGCTGGCCCGGGAGCAGGGCCTGCCGCTGAACCTGGACTGACCGTTCCTCGCCGCCGGCGCATTGCCCGGCAGCGTAAGGCTCGGCAAGCACGCAAAGATTGAAAATGGAGGGGATATGGCGCCACCAGACGTAAAGGCATTGATATTCGACGTATTCGGCACAGTGGTTGACTGGCGGGGCAGCATTATTGAACAGTGCGCCAACTTCGGCGCGGCCCGGAACCTGGAAAGAGATTGGGGAAAATTCGCCGACACCTGGCGCGGCAAGTACCAGCCCTTCATGAACAGGGTGCGCACCGGGGACCTGCCCTGGACCAACCTGGACGCCCTGCACCGCATGTCCCTGGACGAGGTACTGGAGGAGTTCGAGATTCCCAATCTCTCCGACGAGGAGAAGCAGGAAATTACCTTTTTCTGGCATAGCCTGCGTCCCTGGGCCGACTCCGTGCCGGGACTCTATCGCCTCAAGCAGAAGTACATCATTGCCACCATGTCCAACGGCAACATAGCCCTTATGACCAACATGGCCAAGAACGGCGGCCTGCCCTGGGATGCGATCCTGGGCGCCGAAGTGGCGCGCCACTACAAGCCCGACCCCGAAAGCTACCTGACTACCGTGGAACTGCTGGGCCTGAGTCCGGAGCAGGTGATGATGACCGCCGCCCACCAGGGCGACTTGCTTTCCGCACAGAAGGTAGGGTTGAAGTCTGGCTTCGTGCCCCGGCCCATGGAGCATGGGCCGGACCGGACCCCCGATCCAACCCCGGACCCCTCCTTTGACGTGGTAGCCACCGACTTCACAGACCTGGCGCGGAAAATGGGGGCCTGAGGAACCCCGGAGCAAGCCCCTTACCTATTTACGGGGAAGAGTTAGGATGGGGGTGACAGCCGACTATTGTAGGGGCGATTCGCGAATCGCCCCTACTCCAACGCAAGGAGTTCCCCGGTGTCGGTACAACGGTGGCTTTTTCGGAGGTTCCTTAGATGCACGGATAATAATCAGGTGAAAATCAGGAAATCCCCAACCGGGGAAGAAAGGCCGTTCGACAAGATGACCCTTTACCGTTGAGTTCTAAGAAACCTCTGCACAAGTCCCTTGCCACTTGAAGGTCTGACAGGAGTATTTATTCGGACATTGCAAAGGAGAATTACCCGCCTAAATGTCATCCTGAGCCCTTCGGCATAGCTCAGGATAAATTCCGCGAAGGATCTGGAATCGCAGGGAATACAGGTATTGCCTCTCTGAAAGTCGTCATAGGGGAACCATTTTAGATTCTTCACTCCGTTCAGAATGACATACTAACTGAGCAAAGTCTTTAGCAGTTACATACCCCTCCAAGGCCTTGATGGGGGCGGGTCCCGTTCCCACCAGGGGAGTGGGGACAAATTCAGACTATTCCTAATTTTTAACTTCTATCTCTTAACTCAGGAGACCACCATGCCCCGTATTGCAGTCCGCCTGGAAAATGACCCGCAATTATCAACCGGCGATTACCTGGAGTTGGCGTCTCTGGCCGAGCGACGCAACTACGAAATGGTCTGGGTGCCCGAGGGGTCCGGCCGGGACTCCCTGACCCAATGCACCTTTCTGGCCGCCCATACCGGTCGCATCAAGCTGGCCACGGGCATCATGCCCATCTACTACCGCACTCCCATGCTGACCGCCATGTCTGCCGCCGGTCTGGGCACCCTTTCCGGTGGCAGGTTTATTCTGGGCCTGGGGGTGGGACACCGGCCATCGGTGGAAGGCACCCACGGCATCCATTTCCGCCGCCCCCTGACACGGATGCGGGAAACCATAACCCTGGTCCGCAAGCTGCTGGACGGCGAGCAGGTTTCCCTGGCAGGCAGGGTGTTCAACGTTGGCAGCGCTACCCTGGGCGATGCGGCGCCAGCGCAACGAGTGCCCATTTACGTGGCGGCCCTGGGCCCGCAAATGCTGGAGCTCACCGGCGAACTAGCCGACGGGGCCCTGCTGAACTGGACGGCGTCCCGTTACCTGGAGCGGGCCATCCATCATTTGCACGAAGGGGCGAGGAAGGCCGGCCGCGACCCATCGGAGGTGGACGTTGCCGGTTACGTCAGGGTAGCCGTGTCCGAAGGCGGTGAAGATGAAGTAAACGGGGCCCGTGCCAGTCTGCAGGGGCAGATTGCCCGCTACGCCAGCAACCCCTTTTACCATAATTTCTTCCGCGGCATGGGTTTCGGCGAGGAAATGGCTGCTGCCGCCGAGGCCATGCAGCGGGGAAATATGGATGAAGCCGCCGGAGCCATCAGCCAGGAAATGCAGGACCAGGTGGCGGTGGTGGGCAAACCGGATGAGTGCCGGGCTGAAATAGAACGGCGGCGCAGCCTGGGCTTGTCATTGCCCGTGGTAGCGCCCTTTACCGTTGACGAAGCAAAGGAATCTTACACGAGGGTGATTGAGGCGTTTGAGGGGTAGGGGCAAGCAAAGGATAACCGGGGAATACATTGCTACAGTTTGCTACTATGAAAGCGAAAGGTGCGCACAATGGAATGTTCTTTTTACAGACAACCACTGGCAGGTGAACCGATAGAGCAGTCGCCTAAAGCCATTCCAATGTCCGAAGAAGAAAGAGAGGAAACCAAGAGGAGATTGATAGAGTACGCAGAGAGGGCGCTACTTTCGTTCGAGGCGAACCACCGGTACCTGCGAGAATACCATGCGGAATTGCTGAAGGAGTACCCCGATCAGTGGGTTGCGGTGCACGATCAAGAGGTGGTTGCCAGTGACTCAAAAATTGAAGGTCTCTTCAAAAAAGTTGACCAACTGGGCATCCACCGTGGCGAAGTCGCGGGTAAATTCATGAATACCCACCCCAAGCCCATGATCTTGTAGCCAGCAATGGCAATACATGGTTTCTACAGTTCAGGGAGTGGCATAGTTTCTGCGCCATACCTTCGAGCGTACATCGATTTCGGGCGTCTGAGGATAACAGAGGAAGTTCTATTCCTGGTCGACACCGGATCATACAATACGTGCATTCACCCCTTCGACGCGGCCCGATTGGGTATCGACCATCGACGCCTTGAGGAGAACCCGTTAGTTCAGTCTAGCGGAATTGGGGGAACCGCGAGCTATTACTTGGAGCCTGCTACACTGATGCTCCTCGAAAACGACGGTGCCCGCAGATTTGTCAGCTTGGACGTGCAAATAGCTCAGGAAAGTGATGCGGTTGCGAGGAGAAACCTGCCGTCCCTGCTGGGCCGGGATTTTCTTAACCTTTGTGCCCTTACGGTGGACCACTTTAACGATATCGTCCGTCTTGAACCCCACAATGTCATCGAAGGCTTCGTTCTTCCGCCAATTCGGGCCTAACCTTTGGCGTCGTTCACCGCCTCCCTCTCCAAACCGCAAACCTCGGCCACCAGTTCATACGACCGCACCCGGTCGGCAAAGTCGTGGCAGATGGTTACCACGCTCAGGTCGTTAGTCTGGTATTTCTCGGCGATGCTCTCCAGCTTCTCCCTTACCTGTTGGGGTTCTCCGTCAACGCAGACCTGGCTGTACTGCCGAATGAAGGCCAGTTCGTTCATCTGGTACTGGTAGTTCAAAGCCTCTTCTATGGAGGGTATGCCCTTGGCCCTGTTGGTCACCGAGTAGAGACGCCCCAGGTTGCGGCTGGCTGCTATCCTGAGGGCAGCTTCCTCGGTCTCGGCGCACAACACCTGCACCCCGATATTCACCTTGGGTTCCTTCAGGAATTTTGATGGCTCGAACTGCTTCACATAGCCTTCAACAATTGCGGGTCCCTCGTCCACGCCCAGCCCGAAAAAGTGGGCGTAGGCGAAGGGCATACCCAGTCTGGCTGCCATGTAGGCGCTCTCGTACCGCGACCCCAGCAGCCACACTTCGGGAGCAGTCCGGGGATTGTCGGGCCCGGCCTGCACCTGGGCAAAGGGGTGTTCGGACTCCAGCCCGCCGTTGAGGTAGCCCACCAGGTCCACCACCTGCCGGGGGTAATGCTGCACGTCCTTGGGGCTGCCGGGATAGGACAGGGCCGCCGCCGTCAGGTGATCACTGCCCGGCGCCCGTCCCACGCCCAGGTCAATACGCCCGGGATAGAGGGAGTCCAGCATCCGGAAATTCTCCGCCACCTTCAGCGCGCTGTAGTGGGACAGCATCACTCCGCCGCTGCCCACGCGGATGCTGTTGGTATGGGCCGCCACCTGGCCCACCAGCACTTCCGGGCTGGTGCCGGCGAAGTTGGGCAGGTTGTGGTGCTCCGCCAGCCAGTAACGATAATAGCCCAGTTTTTCGACTACTCCGGCCAGGGCGATGGTTTCACGCAGGGCGTCGCCGGCCGTGCCGCCGGCCCGCATGGGTGACTGATCCACCACGCTCAGGGTAAGTTTGCTTCCCACGAACAGCTCCAGACTCAGGGGATGCGCCGAATTATAGCACCCTTCGGTAATTGCCATGCCTCTTTCTTTTCGGCCTGTCCCGGGTATCGGCCCCTGCCCCGGTATGGGTTCAATATCGTTTAACAAAGATTAAACGAAGTTTTAATCAATTGCTTTCACAATGATGATTGCTAGATAAGCTCGCCGCAAATATCCTTGCCAAGGTCAATATTCGCCGTATGAAGCGCTGCTTCCCGCGCTGCGTCTGCAGGAGCGCTCCAAGCCTCGAAGCAGCTATTTTCCTTGGCCGAACAGGACGCTGCCTTGAATTATCCCTTCTCGGGAGCCGCTGCCGGAACCGGCGCGGCCGGTCGCTGGAAAAGATATCTGCCGGAACGAATCATCAAGGGCGTCCTTTTCGTTTGCAGCATCGTTTCCATTTTCACCACTATCGGCATCGTTTCCGTCCTCGTATTTGAGGGAGCCCTCTTCTTCCAGGAAGTTTCCATTGTAGAGTTCTTGACCAGTACCAGGTGGACCCCCCTGTTCCTGTCCAAGAACTTCGGAGTGCTGCCCCTGGTGGCCGGCACCATGCTGACCGCCGTAGGAGCCATGTTCGTGGCCCTGCCCCTGGGCCTGTTGAGCGCCGTGTACCTAAGTGAATACGCTCCCGACGTGGTACGGCAGGTGGTCAAGCCGGTCCTGGAAGTGCTGGCCGGCATACCCACCGTGGTTTACGGTTACTTTGCGCTGCTCTTTGTAACTCCAATCATCCAGGGAATTTTCTCGGATACCCCCCAGTTCAACGCCCTGAGCGCTTCCATAGTAATGGGAATAATGATACTGCCCATGGTCTCCAGCCTCAGCGAGGACGCCATGCGGGCGGTTCCCCGGGCCCTGCGCGAGGGGGCCTACGCCCTGGGCAGCACCAGGCTGGAAGTCTCCACCAGGGTGGTCATACCGGCGGCCCTGTCCGGCATCGTCGCCGCCTTCATCCTGTCCATGTCCCGGGCCATCGGCGAAACCATGATCGTTACCGTGGCGGCGGGGGCCAAGCCCAACTTTACCCTGAATCCCTTCGAGGGCGTCCAGACCATGACCGCCTACATCGTGTCGGTGAGCCTGGGCGATACCCCCACCGGCACCCTGGAGTTCAAGACCATATTCGCCGTGGGGTTGAGCCTGTTCGTCATAACCCTGGCCATGAACCTGGTAAGCCAGTACGTAGTGCGCCGCTTCAGGGAGGTGTACGAGTAATGGCCATCATCAGCCGGGGTGAGTTCCAGCGCCGGATGAAGCGGCGCAAGATTGAGGGGCACATTTTCCACGCCCTTTGCCTGGTGGCCGTCCTGATCGGGTTGGGGATGCTGGCGGCCCTGATTATTGACATCGCCATGGACGGAATCGGGCGAGTCAACTGGGATTTCCTGACCAGCTTTCCCTCTCGTAAACCTGAGGAAGCCGGAATCCGGGCCGCGCTGTTCGGCAGCATTTACGTGGTTGCCCTGACGGGAATTTTCGCCTTCGTTTTCGGCGTCGGCGCCGCCATCTACCTGGAAGAGTACGCATCGCGGAACTGGTTCGCCAAGATAATCCAGATAAACATTGCCAACCTGGCCGGCGTGCCGTCCATCGTCTACGGCATACTGGGCCTGGAGATCTTCGTGCGCTTCATGGCCCTGGACCGCAGCGTCCTGGCTGGGGCGCTGACCCTGGCGCTGCTGGTGCTTCCCATCGTCATCATCGCCTCCGAGGAGGCTATTCGGGCCGTTCCTTCGTCCATACGGGAAGGTGGCTACGCCCTGGGGGCAACCCGCTGGCAGGCCATCTGGCGATTGGTGCTGCCCCAGGCTTTTCCGGGCATCCTGACCGGAGTGATCCTCGCCGTCAGCCGTGCCATCGGCGAAACGGCGCCGCTGATTATGATGGGCGCCCTCACCTACGTGGCTTTCACCCCGGACGGCTTCCTCAGCAGGTTTACCGCCCTGCCCATTCAGATTTACAACTGGGTGTCCCGGCCCCAGGCCGGCTTTCATGAAGCTGCCGCCGCCGGAATCATCGTCCTGCTGGTGCTGTTGCTCTCCATGAACGCCCTGGCGGTTCTGCTGCGCAACAAGTTCAACAAGCGGCTGGAGGGATAAGAAAATGGAACAGGGCACACCTATCCTTCGCACCTCCGGGCTCAATGTCTATTACGGCCCCATACCGGTAATCAATGACGTCACCATGGACATGGAGACCAACAAGATTACCGCAATTATCGGCCCGTCCGGGTCGGGTAAGAGTACACTGCTGCGCTGCTTCAACCGGATGAACGACCTTATCCCCAGCTTCCGCATGTCCGGCCAGGTGTTGTTCGCCGGCCAGGACGTGTACGCGGATGACGTTGACCCCACGGAAATCCGGTACCAGATCGGCATGGTGTTCCAGCGGCCCAATCCCTTCCCCAAGTCCATCTTTGACAACGTGGCCTTCGGCCCGCGGGTAAACGGCTTCAAGGGCGACCTCAACGCCCTGGTGGAGCAGTCAATTCGGAGGGCGGCATTGTGGGACGAGGTGAAGGACCGGCTGAAGGAAAGCGCTCTGTCCCTGTCCGGCGGGCAGCAGCAGCGGCTGTGCATCGCCCGGGCCCTGGCCGTGGAACCTACCATCATCCTGATGGATGAGCCCTGCTCCGCGCTGGACCCCATCTCCACCCAGGCAATAGAAGAGCTGATGCGTGAGCTGTCCAATGAATATTCCATAGTCATTGTTACCCACAATATGCAGCAAGCCGCCCGCGTATCAGACTACACCGCCTTCCTGACCCCCAAGGACGACAAAGTCAGTGAACTCATCGAGTTTGGAGAAACCCGGCAGATTTTTACTAACCCAAGGGACGAAAGGACCGAAGCGTATATAACCGGCCGCTTCGGCTGAAACCGGGAGGACCCGGTTCCAGCCCCTTGTGTTATAGTTTCCCCCGCCATTGAAAGGGCTGGCAGCGACGAAGGGTTGACCTTCGGTTCTTGCCGGCCATTGCTTGCACCCTAATTTCACGCCAGGAGCTGTATTTCCCATGCCCGTAATGACGACTCACGCCCCAGGTACCTTCTGCTGGGTTGAATTGGCAACCTCGGATGCGGAAGCCGCCAAGAGCTTCTATTCCCAGTTGCTGGGCTGGACCTGGATAGACAATCCGATGGGCGAAAACATGGTCTATACCATGATGCAAAAGGACGGGAACTTCGTCTGCGCCCTGTTCCAGATTCACGAGCAGATGATGGCCGAGGGTTTTCATCCCCACTGGGTCTGCTACATATCCACTGACGACGTGGATGCCGCCACGGTCCGGGTTACTGAAGCCGGGGGCAACGTAATCAACGGCCCCTTTGACGTTTTTAACGCGGGGCGCATGTCGGTGGTTGCCGACCCCACCGGCGCGACTTTTGGAATCTGGCAACCCAGGGACCACATCGGCGCCGGCCTGATTTTCGAGCCGGGTTCCCTGGGCTGGACCGAGCTGAATACCACCGACACCGGCGTTGCCGCTGCTTTCTACGGCAGCGTGTTCGGTTGGGCCCACTCTTCCAGGCCGACGGGCCAGCCCGACCAGGACTATCACTTCTTCATGCTGGAGGACAATGGAGTCGGCGGGATGATCCAGATTCAACCGGACTGGGGCGAGGTGCCCCCGCACTGGGCGGCCTACCTCTGCGTGGAAGATGTGGACGCCAGCTTCCAGAAGGCCCAGGAGATGGGCGCCGAGGTTGTGGTGCCGCTGATGAATGAAGAAAACGTCCGTTTTGCTTTCCTGAAAGACCCGCAGGGCGTCCATTTCGGGATTGTGCAGGTTATGTCAGAGTAACACGTGGAAGGGTCAGGTTATATCACCGGCCGATGCTGCGGCTCCGAAATGCGTAGGGGCGGGTTTGAAACCCGCCCCTACCTACTTGATATCTGAATTAACGGATTACCCGGAAGAGCCAGCCAGCCCCGGTTCTTTGCATTGCATGCTACCTACCGCACTGTCCTGAAGAACTCCCGCATATCCTCTACCAACAGGTCGGGTTCCTCCAGGGCGGCGAAGTGCCCGCCCCGGGGCATTTCCGTCCACCGCTGCACGTTGTAGGACCTTTCCGCCCATTCCCGAGGCGGATGGCTCAGGTCCACCGGGAAGAGGGCAACGGCTGTAGGCGCGGTAATCCGCTCGCCAGGACCGAAAACCCAGGGGTTGTGCTGGGACTCGTAGTAAAGCCTGACCGACGAACCAATGGAGTTGGTGGCCCAATACAAGGTGACGTTGGTCAGCAGTTCGTCCTTGGTGAATCGGGACTCCACATCGCCGCCACAGTCGCTCCACGTCCGGAATTTCTCCACAATCCATGCCGCCAGCCCGGTAGGTGAGTCATTCAGGCCGTAGGAAAGGGTTTGGGGCTTGGTTCCCTGGATGTGGGAATACCCGCCCTCGGCCTCCCGCCACTGGGCCCGCTCCTCAATAAGGGCCTCTTCCGCTTCGGTAAGGGGCCTGGAACCCTCCCCCAGGTCCGGGGTCATGGCCGCAGACGACACCGCCGTGACGTGAATGCCGGCCACCTGCTGGGGGTAAGCAGACCCCAACCGGGCCGTTACGCTGGCGCCCCAGTCGCCGCCCTGGGCCACGAAGCGCTGGTAGCCCAGGTTCTCCGTCATCAACTTGACCCAATAGTCGGCAATTCGGGCCGGGCTCATCCCCGGTTCCTGGGCGGCGTCTGAAAATCCGTAACCAGGCATGGAAGGGACTATTACGTCGAAAGAGTCGGCCGGGTCGCCGCCGTAGGCTGCCGGATCGGTAAGCCTGGGTATAACCTTCGTCATCTCAAAGAAGGTGCTGGGCCAGCCGTGAGTAATCACCAGCGGCAGCGGATTTGGACCCTTTCCTTTCGCCTGGATAAAGTGAATGCCCAGGCCGTCCACCGCTGTCCTGAAGTGGTCGAAGGAGTTGAGATACTCCTCCTGCTTGCGCCAGTCAAACTCCGTCCGCCAGTACTCCACCAACTCCTTGACGTAAGCCAGGTTGGAGCCGTAGCCCCAATCCGAACCTGGCATCTCGTCGGGCCAGCGGGTGCGGGCCAAACGGTCCTTCAGGTCGTCGAGTACCGAGTCGGGAACGTTGATAGTAAAGGGACTTACATCCATGAGCCACCGCCGTCGCAGACAAGAATGGGGTATGTCGCCCATATTATAGGGCAATTCAGGGACTGGGGAGGAAGAATTGAAACGCCAGTCACGGCAATCGAATATTGGATTCTTTTGGATGCACCAACCTGAGGTCTTGTTGCCCTGAGCGAAGCCGAAGGGTCTGAAGTCCTGGCAGGAAGGCATGATCCGGGAACCGAAACGGGGTTGATGGGTTGGATTTTAGATGCTTCGACAGGCTCAGCATGACACCAGGAACATAATGCGATTGCCATGAAACACCGGTCTCGAAGGAGGGCCGGATTGCGATGCACTAACCCCAGTAATCGGCCAGGGCCAGGACCATGTTGCCCATGTGAGGATGGTCGGGCTCCACGTCCACGGGGATATTGGCCTCTCGCAGCCGACGGCTGCACACGGGACCCACCGAGACTACCACGGCGCCTGTATTGGCGTCCTCCCCGCTATCGGAAGAACCGGCTCCAAGGGATGCGCGCAAGGCTTCCTCCCTCTCCGCCTTGGCGGCGATAGTCAGCAGGTTGCCCACCTGGGGCTGGCTGGTAAAGGCAATGGCGTCAATGCCGCCGCCGGCCAGGTCGTCAATCATTGACAGGACGGGAGTTTCGTCCTGGGGCAGCCCCCAGGTGTACAGGGTTACCTCCCGCACCTCGGCGCCCTTTTCCTGCAAATGGTTCACCAGGGGGCGGTTGGGTCCGCCGTAGTGCTGCAGCGCGACCACCTTGCCGGAAAGGTCCCAGTTTTGAAGGGACTCAATAAGGTCGGGCGTGGTAAAAGGCTCTGGAGGCATCACATCTATGTGAATCTTGTAGCGGCGCAATACCCGGGCCGGCTTGGGGCTTCGGGCGATCACCGTCAACCGGTCCATGGCCTGGATGAACTCTTCCTCACGCCCCATGGCGGCGGCGGTCGCAATCAGGGCCTGGGTGCCCACGCCCGTCAGCAGGGTAATGGCGTCCACCCGGCCGGAGCAGGTGTCCAGGACCAGCTGCTGCACCTCGGGGCTGTCCTTGAGGTACACCTCCTGCAGCACGGGAGCGGCGTAGGGAACGCCTCCGTGGCGCTCAATCAGCCCCGCCATTTCGGAGGTCATGCGGGCTTCCACGAAGGCTATGGTCCTGCCGTTCAAAGAGGCCAAACTTCACACCCCTGACGAACAAAATCCACGAAAGACACAAAGAAACACGAAGCTGGCGGGTCTCAACTCTTCGTGTTTCTTCGTGCCCTTCGTGGAAAGGAAACAGCTAAACGGCGCACTCGCCTTCGCCCCGTTCCAGGACGTAGTTATTGGTGCGCTCCCAGTCCACGTAAAGGTCTCCGCCCACTTCCTTGCTGGCGGCCGACTCCTGGATGGCGGCGGCAACGGAGGTCAGTTCTTCAACCCCTACCCGGTCCAGGAAGTTGTTGAAGGCTTCGCCATCCTGTCGGTTGTCCTTGTAATAGCTGGCGATTTCACGGATCATGCCGGGCACCAGCTTGGCGGGTACCTTAACCTTGGGGATGCGCGTCCCGATACGAGAGTCCTCAACCTGGTTGTCGCCATAGTTTCCGCCCAGGAACATTTCGTAGGCGGGAATCTGGCTGCCGTCGGGGCCCTTGATGGCCGCGCCGTGGAAGCCGATGTTGGCAATGTGGTGCAGGCCGCAACCATTGGGGCAGCCGCTCATCTTGATGCGAATCTTCTTGACGCCGTCGTCTTCCATCAGCCCATTCCAGGTGCCCAGTTCCTCGCGGATGGCTTTCGCCAGGCCCATGGAGGAAGTAATGCCGAGCTTGCAGCTGTCCGTGCCGGGGCATGACACCACGTTGCTGATATGGTGGGCGCCCGGCTCGTTCAATTCGATGGCGCCCAGCGCCTCCCAGACCTGGTGCAGGTATCCTTCGGGAACCCAGCGGAGGGCCAGGTTCTGCTCCTGGGTTGCGTTGGCGCGGCCGCCGGAGAAGCGGCGCACGATGTCGGCCAGACCCCGGAATTGCTCCGGAGAGAGATCGCCGCGGACGGGCTTCACATAGACAATGTTGTAGCCGGCCTGCTTCTGGCCCACCACATTGGTTTCCAGCCAATAGTTGTACTCGCCGCCGCCGTTGCCGGAGCCATTTGAAGATACGGAAGGCAGGGCCGGCGGGTTCTCCCGGTAGATATCCTCGTCGGCGATGTAATCCCGGGGGTCTATGGGGCCGATTTCGGCCAGCTCCGCCTCCACCAAGTTGCGGAACTCATCCAGGCCAATGCGGTCAATCAGCACCTTGAGGCGGGCCATCATGCGGTTCTTCCGCAGGGAATCGGCCTTGTCAAAAACGGTCCAGACTGCCAGGGCCAGCCGCAGGTAGTCCGCCTCGGGCAGGAACTCGTACAGGGGCTTGGCCAGGCGGGGCATAATCGAAGTCCCGCCGCCAACAAAGACCTTGAACCCGCGTTTTTCCACGCCGTCCTCAACCCTTACCTGGGAGACGTAGGTCAGGTCCTGAATGGCGGCGGCCACCGTATCGCGGCTGTCAATACCGGTAAAGGCGGACTTGAACTTGCGGGGGAAGGACTGGGTAATGGGGTGGCGCACCCCGAACCGCACGTAGCCGGTCAGGTAGGGAGTAGGGTCAAAGATTTCCTCGGCATCCACGCCGGCCGTGGGAGACCCGACCACGTTGCGCACCGTGTTGCCGCAGGCTTCGCGGCTGGTCAGGCCCACGGTGCCCAGCTTTCGCAGTACGTCGGGACACTCGGGCAGGGGGATATGGTGGAACTGGATGTTCTCGCGGGTGGTAATGTGGCCCTTGTTGAGCGGCGCGTACCGTTCCGTGATATCACCCAGGGCGTCCAGGGCGTCGGCGGTGAGAATGCCGCCCGGAATCTTGACGCGGATCATCTGCACGTCAGCCTGGCGCTGGCCATACACACCCTGCCGGAGCCGGAAGGGAGTGAACTGCAGATTATCCTGCTCTCCCGACTGGTACCGGGCGGACTCAGCCTCGAACCGCTGGACTTCGCTCTCCATGAAGGGAATGACACCCGGCGCGTTCGAGGCCAATTCGAGGCTCTCCTGGTAGATTTCCTCCTGGGACTGTCCTGTCTTTGTGGTCACTTCGGCCTCCTGCGATTCCGGACGGAAGTTTGTACTTCGACGTCTCTATTCATTCAACCTTGGCAAGGAATTCGGGCATAAAAAAACACCCACCAAACGGCAAAAGGCTGGTGGGCGCTGGGGTGTCTGTCGGACGTAAAGACTTACCCGCCCCCTATGTGGGCGGACAGGTACAGGTGCAGATGCAGATATTCCTGACTAACATTGTCAGGAATTCTAAAGGGCGTCCAAACATTTGTCAACAGGCTTTGATATTAAATTGTGGATAACATTTGCTGCGGTGATGATGGGGGCTGGTGACAGATGACTATTGGGTAAAGAGATTGCCAAATGCTATTATGGAATGTAAGAGAGAATCTCTGCTAGGTACATTTTGAGATCGAAGGTTTATCAACAGAATCTTGGAGGTTATTCTTGGTCAGCCTATCACCAAGCAACGCTAACGATTTCATAGAAACTCTATTGGACATTCATCTTGGCACGATAAGCAATGGCCTGCAAGGTGATATCTTGGCCTTTAGCGGAGCCCTGATTCACGGCATTGATGACATCTTTAGAAATGCCTTAGAGCGATTACGCCAGGAGTCAGAATCGAAAAAGATTGTCGTTGTATTGGAAACGCCCGGTGGATATATAGAAGTAGTACAGAGGATAGTTGAGACATTGCGATTTCATTACGAATTCGTTGACTTTCTTGTGCCAAATTGTGCATTCTCAGCAGGAACCGTTTTTGATATGTCTGGGGATGCCATCTATATGAACTACTATTCCAGGTTAGGTCCAATCGATCCCCAAGTAATGGGAGCCAACGAAACCACTGTTCCAGCATTGGGGTACTTAGTTGCCTGGGAACGGCTATTGGAAAAAGCAAGAATTGGGGTTCTGTTGCATTATGCTGGGTAGATAACTATAATGCCCGGCTATGCCGGA
>VXOH01000148.1 GCA_009840135.1 Chloroflexota bacterium
TCTACAGCCTGGGCAACTTCATCTTCCAGAATGAAAGCGTCCTGTGGCTGCCCCACGAGGCCTACCGCCGTTTCGGTCTGGACGCCAGCCACACCCCCGGAGACTACCTGGACACCCGCTCCGGCGGCGGCACTCGCGCCTTTGCCGCCGACCCCGTCTTCTGGCAGAGCGTGGTGGCAGTCTGCAACTATGCCGGCGGCGACCTGAAAGAGGTCATCCTCTACCCCATAGACATGGGCTTTGGCCGCCCCATCCCGCAACGGGGCCGCCCCGTCCTGGCCGAAGAACCCATAGCCCGCGAAACCCTTACCTGGTTACAGCAAGTTTCAAAGCCCTTCGGCACCGAAATAGCCATCGAAGAAGCAGAGGGGCAGCTGGTAGGGGTGATAAGGGTTTAGGGGCTTCATTACCGTAAAATGAAAACGCCCGGGATTGACCATCCCGGGCGGGTTTTTACCTATCCACAGATCTTACCCCGACCGTTCCACCAACCCCGCCAAATTCCGCGCAAACTCCTCCACCGTGGCGGCGGCTTTGCGGCGGATTATCGGTTGCCCCAGGGTTCCCAGGGCGCCCATGAAGGCCGTGTCAGTGGCTATGGTCAATTCGGTTTGACCGTCGTCAGTGGGGTTCATCCGCAGGTCCAGCGTGGTCTTGACCGACCCGCCCAGGCGTCTGTCGGCAGCCTCCAGCAAAAACCGGGCTTCTCCCCTGTCCGAGTCCTGGGCCGTTATCCTGACCGTACCCGTGAGATTCACCCGCATGGGACCGGCCTGGGCCTGTAGCGTTCCCCGGAAACAGCCCGCCCCGTCACTTTCCAGTTCCGACAGCCCCGGAACGCAGGGCGCCACCCGGGGCAGGTCCATCATAAGGTCCCAGGTAGTGTCTCGGCTCGCTGGAACCACACAGCGATTTTCCAGCTTCACGGCCCTACACCCTCGACGAGTTCGCCATGGCCTGGATTATGGCCCGGCGGGCAAATACTTCGGCCATCTCCCGCTTGTAGTCCGCCGACCCCCGGTGATCGTCCAGCGGGTCCACCGCATCGGGAACCGTCGCCACCGCAGCCCGTATGTTCTTCTCGGTAAGCGGCTGGCCTCGCAGCGCTTCCTCGGCGGCCCTGGCCCGAATGGGCGTCAGGCCCACCGACCCCAGCGCTATCCGAACGTCGCCGCATTTGCCTTCTTCGTCAGGAGTCAACACGGCGGCCACCGATACCGTCGCATAGTCATCAGCGGTGCGGGGCAGAAATTTCATATAGGCCGTGCCGGCGCCCTCCGCCGCCGGGGGCGCCACCAGTCCCGTCACAATTTCGCCCGGCCGGACATCGGTTTCAAAGTAGTCCACGAACAGATCTTCTGCCGGCAGAATACGCCGAACGCCGTTGGCCGACGACAGCTCCACCGATGCGCCCAGGGCTATCAGCGCGGGCGGCGGGTCCTGGTTGGGGTCGCCGTGGGCCAGGCCTCCACCCACGGTGGCCATGTTGCGGATTCGGGGCGTGGCGACGTGCCGATAGGCTTCAGCCACCAGGGGGAGCCGCTCAAGCACCAGGGGATGATTCTCCACCTGCCGCTGGGAGCACAGGGCCCCGATGCGAACATTGCCATCTTCCGTTTCTTCAATGCTGTCCAAGCCAGGGATTCTCCTCAGCCCTATAACATGCCCCGGCTGGGAAAACCGCTGCTTCATCTGCAGCACCAAGGCCGTGCCTCCGGACATCAGCCGGGAGTCATCGCCGTAGTCGGACATCAGGGCAAAAGCATGGTCCAGGTCCGTTGCCTGGTGAAACTCGAAGTCAATCATCAGCTGCTTTGGCCCTCCCTATCGGCGCTGGAAGAATTAGCGCTGGAAGACCCCATGGCCGCAACCACCGATTCCAGTATCTTGTAGTAGCCTGTGCAGCGGCACAAATTCCCCATCATCCAGTCCCGGATTTCCTCCTCGGTGGGCCGGGGATTTTCGTCCAGCAGAGCCTTGGCCGCCATCACCTGGCCGGGGGTGCAGATGCCGCACTGGAAGCCGCCGTAGTCTATGAACGCCTGCTGCACCGGATGCAGCCGCCCGTCGTGGGCCAGGCCCTCGATGGTAGTGACTTCCGAGCCATCCACCGAGGCGGCCAGGGTTATGCAAGAGGCCACCATTTCCCCGTCCACCAGCACGGTGCAGGCACCGCACACTCCCACGCTGCAACCCTCCTTGGTGCCCGTCAAACCCAGGTCGTAGCGCAACAGGTCCACCAGCAGTCGGCGGGCGGGAGCTTCCACCTCCCGTTCCTCGCCATTAACTTTCAGGTTAATCCTTTGGGGCATAATTCCTCTTCTCGCAGTTCGTTTGCCGTCCCTGCTTTCGCCCTTCACCATTGCTGCGGAGGCAGAGCCTTGCCCCATACTATATCAAGGTACAATGTCGGGCAAGTTGGGAGGCAGTGTCTTTCGATCGTTCCCTCCCCCTTGATGGGGGAGGGTCAGGGTGGGGGTGAAATCTTTGCGGTACGTTTGCGCTTTCCCATGCAAAAGAAATCCCTCTGAGCTAGCCAGGCAGGGGCCCTAACAATAATCGAAAGACCCTGAGTTGGGAGGCAGTGCCATTGCATAGGAGGTATTGGCAGATCTCGTCGTTCCTGCCAAGGCAGTAAAATCGCCAGCAACCCACCAACATTACTGCTTTCGCCGGAATGGCGAAATCGGCAGCGCCACTCTCATTTCGTTTATCCCCTCCCCCTTGATGGGGGAGGGTTAGGGTGGGGGTGAATCTCTGCCGAGAGAACTCGCACTTTAATGCCGACTGGGGCCCCCGGACTAAACCGAGTCGAGCCTAAGTCGATAAACGAAAGACCCTGGTCACTGACACCGGACGGTTGCCTGCCACTCCTGCATAGGTTACAGTGAGGGCAATATGCTGAACTTCACCCCCCGACACCTTCACCATGCGCCCGTGTTAATGTTGCGGACCTGGGCCTTCTGCAGCGTGGCGGTCCCCATTGCCATGACCACCCTCTGCGTGTTGCTGTTGGTTGGAGTGGCCGCGCTGTTTGGCGCGCCCATCGGCCCGGTGGCGATCAACTTTCTTACCGATGCCATGGAGCCGCTGGCCCGGGTTACGGTCCAACTATGGGTGACCGCCTTCTTCATGATGGCGGCCTGCTATGGAGTAAGCCGGCAGCTGATTCGTAGAACCCTGAAGAACCCCATCACGGCTCCGTTGGCGATGCTGGCCCACCGTGTCCTGAATCGGGTCCGTTGCCGAAACTCTACATTGCCTTTACCTGCCACGGCCGGGTCTCTGGCTCACGGTTTTTCCCAAAGCCTCGCCCCGGATCCTGTCATTAACCCTCCGCCGGCGGCTCTCCTGACCGGCGCCGCTCCGTTACTGGAATAGCCCCCAAACCCCCGGCCGCTGATCCTTAACCCGGCGCCCATGGCGCGCGGGCGACTTCGACATCACTTTCAGTAGGCCACCGCTGCTCCACCGGAGTTTGCCAATACGTTTGGCAAGATAGTATATTGACCTTGCCACAGCCCCAGCGTCACAACTGATTTCCTTGCTAGTGCGTAAGCCGGTTCTGTTGCATTGTGCTGGGTAGGATTATACTATAGGGGCCATGAGCCATCTATGCGGTAGCACCTGCAAGCGCAAACAGAACCCTTGCGAGGCTTACGCATAGGAGCTGGCGGCTGTGGCAGGTAGCCAAATCCTTTCTTGCGAGGGGGTTCCCTATGCGTTCTATTTTCCCTTTTTGCCTCTGTTTAATCTTCGTCAGCCTGGCTGCGTGTACCTCTACGCCGCCCACCCAGACCCCTGACATTCCCGCCACCGTAACGGCCCAGGTGGAGGCGGAGTTAGCGGCCACG
>VXOH01000140.1 GCA_009840135.1 Chloroflexota bacterium
ACCCACCTTTTCCTTACTCCCTGACTATACCATTCATAATGCGATTGCCCTGGCGCCGGCCCCCTGGGATTTGACGGCACTGCGTGGGATGTGGCCTACGCCGCCCTCTTCCTGGCTTCCGACGAAGCCCGGTGGGTTTCGGGAGTCACCCTGCCCGTGGACGCTGGGCTGTTGGCCGCCACGCCGCTGGCCATGTTCCCCCACCTCACGGGCGAGGAGTAGGCTGCCCTGCCTCGCATGTCTCTCGCATCCGCTCCCGGCGTGTGAGCTTCCCTTTTGACCGGTAGGGGCGCACGGCCGTGCGCCCCTACATCCATACCACGGTACGCATGTCTTCGATCCTCTGCATCAGCGGTGGGGGCCTTCCACCAGGAAGGGCGGCCACAAGGACCGCCCCTTTGCAGAACCACATTTCTTTGTCCGAGTCCGGATTCGTTCCTCCTTCCCTACTTGAAATAGGGGATCACGTACCGTCCGAACAGCTTTATCGAATCCATTATTCGCGAATGGGCCAGGTTGCCCATCTGCATGAAGCAAAGAATCTGGTCCACTCCGGCCTCTTCGTATTTTTTCAGGACCTTGATGACCGTGTCCGGGTCGCCCATGGCGAAGGCGCCCGACTCCAGGTGGTCGGCGGCGGTCTTGTTGACCCGCTCTTCCTGCACCGCGTTGACCGCAAACTGGTAGGAACTGGGTACCTGCCGTCCCTGCCAGGGCTGATAGAGCTCTTCAGCCTTGTTGACGAACCACTCCCCCTCCGGGCCCGCCACCTGCCGCGCTTCCTCGTCATCCTCGCCGACGTGGATCAAGCACAGGGCCGCCACCTGGTCGTTGACGAATTCGCCTACCGGATTGGCATTCTTCACCGCAGCCCGGTAAGCCGCTACCCGCTCCTCCATCTGGCCGTAACCCCCCAGGTTAAAGCACAGGACGCCCAGGCCCATTTCGCCGGCGGACCGGAAGCTGTCGGGTTGGCTGCACGCCACCCACATGGGTGGGTGGGGCTTCTGTACCGGCTTTGGAATCACCGATCTTGGTGGAATGGTGTAGAACTGGCCTTCATGGGAGAACGTCTCTTCCGTCCACATTCGGGGAATCATCCGCACCGCCTCCTCCCATTGTGCCCTGGTATCCTCCGGGTTCACTTCAAACCCGTCCATTTCGATAAGGGTGGTGGAGCGACCCGTCCCCAGGTCCATGCGCCCGTCGCTCAGGATGTCCAGCACCGCCGCTCGTTCCGCCACCCGCACCGGATGGTTGTACTGGCCGGGCAGCAGCGCCACGGCGTGCCCAATGCGGATTCGCTTGGTGCGCTGGGAAATGGCTCCGTACAGCACCTCCGGGGCCGAGCAATGGGAAAACTCCTTAAGGAAGTGGTGCTCCACCGTCCAGAAGTAGTCGAATCCCACTTCGTCGGCCAGGTCCACCTGGGCCAGCACCTGTTGATAGCGTTCCTGCTCCACGCCGGGGTAGTGAGGCTCGGGCACCTGAATTTCGTACATCAGGCCAAATTTCATGCTTCCACCTCTCCTCAAGTTGTCGGATAGACTGCTGCCCCTGGGGGACGATTTTTCTTAACATAAACTCCAAGCCACGCTGGAACCTGTCGCAATCCTACGTTTTGTGCCGAATCATGTCAATTTACTGCTACAGCCTGGCCCCGTTGCGATTCAGGTGGTTTATGGCAGGTAGGGGCGGGTTTGAAACCCGCCCTGACTGCATCTAGGCCGTCCTGCCTGTGCGATACCACCTGAAATGGAACGCTTCCCTGCATCCTGGATGAGAAGCCCCGTGCCTACCGGGCCATTCACCGGGTACGTTCAAGTTGGGTGACCGGGGCGCTGGTATACTGACATTCATTCCTCGCAGGGCCCCGGACCTCTACCTAATCAGGGAGGGGACAATCCGGGCGGCCTGCCGTTGCTGTCCAATACGGATGCGCCCCAATATCGGACATTCCTTCCTTCTGGCAGACAAAACCCGAAAGCGATGAAATTAGCAGTGCCGGCCCGCTGAATCGGTTGTTAGTTCAATGATATCCAATCTGAATTTCACGGCAATTGACGTTGAGACGGCCAACAGGAGCATTTCCAGCATTTGCCAGGTCGGCGCGGTACGAGTCATCGAAGGCCGGGTGCATTCCTGCTTCTCCACTCTGGTCAATCCGGAAGCGCGCTTCAGTTCCTTCAATACCAGGATTCACGGAATCGGGCCGATGGAGGTTGAGGAATCCCCCACCTTTGACGACATTTTCTTCGAACTGTTCGATTGGCTGGGAGACAGCGTTGTGGTAAGCCACACATATTTCGACCGCACCGCCCTGGATGGCGCCAGCCGGAAATATGGATTACCCATTGTCCCCGTCACCTGGTTGGACAGTGTAGCCATAGCCCGCCGCGCCTGGCCGGAGAAGCGCGCCAATGGTGGTTACAGCCTGGGCAAGCTTGCCGCTGACCTCGGCATCAGCTTCCGGCATCACGACGCCCTGGAAGACGCCCGGGCCGCCGCCGCGGTCGTCCTGTACGCCTGCCTGGAGACGGGCAAGGATGTCGGTGATTGGATAGCCGAGTGCGGCCGGCACAGGGTGGCTTAGCCACCATCACAAGAGTCCCCTCTCCCTCTGGGAGAGGGTTAGGGTGAGGGCGAAAACGCAGGATAGAGAGCCCTTCAGGGCAGCCAGCACCGGCTTTAAGATAGTTTCTTAGTACTCATCTCCGGCTATTTGCTACCGGCAACGCTCGCAGGTACAATTCCCCAATTGCAGATGTTCAGCATCAGGTCGGCAAATCCCGACGGGAAACGTTTGCCAGGGACGCTGACTGTTTCCTTTCCATAAGATAGGGGAGGGCAAAGGCTTGAGCTTCGGCTGGTCAAACCGGGTTTATGCCCTTCGCGAACAGTACCACTACGCCTGGGTGGTGGTGGGAACCGGCACCACGCTGCGGGTCACCGCCAACTTCGTCAGCCAGGCTTTTGCCGTAATCCTGGTGGTGCTGCAGCAGGACTTTGGCTGGACGGTAAGCGCTATCGTGCTGGCCCAAGTGCTCCGCAGCGTCGCCAACGCCCTGCTTTCCCCCGTGGCCGGTTGGGTGGGAGACCGCTACGGCGCCCGCCGTTCGCTGCTGGTGGCCGCCACCTTGTATGTGGTTGGAATGCTGTTGCTGAGCACCATGAACCAGCTTTGGCAGCTTTACCTCTACTACAGCGTGGTTCTTGGGCTGGCTCAGGCCCTGTTCGCGGTGAACATTCCCACCACAGTTGCGGCCTGGTTCAAGCGGAAGCTGGGCGTTGCCGTGGGACTGCAACAGTCTGTCGGCGGCATGGGCGCATCCGTGACCGCGCCGGCCCTGGCCTTCTTGATATCCCTGACCGGCTGGCAGGTCGCCTTCTGGATAATTCCGGCCGTGGGCGGAGTTATTCTCTTTTCCCTGCTGGCCTTCTTCCACAGCGACCCGGCCGACCGGGGAATGAAGCCCCTGGGGGCGGACGCCGACGACCCTGCTCCGGTGCGTCCTGATCCCGCTGCGGCCAAGTTGAGAAGCAAGGTCTTCCTGCAGCACGCCCGGCGCACCAGGGCCTTCTGGAATCTGCCCTGGATTCACTACCTGGGTTGTGTGGGCCACTCCATTATCATCTGGCACGTAGTATTCTTTGCCACCACCAAGGGGGTCTCCCTGCCGGCGGCGGCCTGGATAGTGACCCTCTACACCGTCACCAGCGTCAGCAGCCGCCTGTTCATCCCCATATTGGCGGACCGTTGGGGAGCAAAGACGGCCATGTTTGTGCCCTACTTCCTTCAGGGAGTGACGGTGCTGCTGCTCTTCTGGGCCGAGAGCCCCTGGCAGTTCTACGTGTTCGCCGCCCTGTTCGGGATAGGATTCGGCGGAGAGATGTCTGCCTTCCTCATTGCCAACCGCCAGTATTACGGCATGGGCCCGGTGCGCTCCATTTTTGGGTTCCAGCACCTGGGCTCGGGCATGGGCATGGCCGTGGGCGGACTGATTGGTGGCATCATCCACGACTTCCGTATCAATGACCCCACTCCCCTGGAGCTGTTTGGCTTCATCACCATTGGCGGCGGTTCCTACGACCTGGCCTGGGTGATTTCCATCGCCGCCAGCCTGGCGGGGGTGTTGTTCATCTGGATGCTTGAGCCTTCAAACCGCGTCCTCATTCCAGACTGGGAGGATTCCCTGCCCAAGGATACGGAGAGTTCCCCGGCGGCTACGTAGCCACCGTAGGAGCGCTCCTTCCTCCCTGACGGGCCTGGAAGCGCATATATTTGCTAGAGACCCTGCTCAGTTAGTATGTCATTCTGAACGGAGTGAAGAATCTAAAGTGGTTCCCCTTTGACGACTTTCAGAAAGACAATAACTTTATTCCCTGCGGTTCTGGATCCTTCGCGGAGCTTGTCCTGAGCTATGCCGTAGGGCTTAGGATCGCATTTCGTCGGGTAATTTTCCTTTGGACTGGCCGAATGCACATCCCTGTCACTCTTTGATGGCAGAGTGTCTGCAGGGCGGTAAAACCTGGCGAAAATTGGTCCCCGTCAGAAACATCGCGCCAATTTGCCGGCATTGAATTGGCCCCTAAAGCGGCAAATAGACCGCCCTCCCCTCCATCGCGCTGCGGTACACCGCTTCCGTCCACTCCATGTAATGGACTCCCGTTTCGAAGGCGACCATATCCACTTTCTCCCTGCCCCTGATGGCGTTGGTGAACTGCTCCTCCACCCGGTACTTGGCCTGGGTTTCCGGCGGATTGGGCACTTCGGACAGCTCCGCATCACCGCGCTTCCCGGCCCACACCCGGCGTTGCGGGTCTACGTGAATGGTGCCGTCGGAGCCGAACATCCAGATGTGGCTTCCCCCTTTCAAGCCGGAGGTTGCGCTCATCTGCATGTGGACCTGCGCGCCATTGGCCAGCTCGTAGAGAATATCCACGTGGTCGGGAATGGTCACCGACGTAAGGTCGCCTGCTACGTTCCGGCGGTACGGTACGTGGACCTTGGACATGGCAATGACCCGGTTGCCCCGTCCCAGCCAGCGCATCATGGACTCATAGGAGGCGCCAATATTCAGTGTATTGTGGCCGCTCAATGCTCGGTCGTGCCTCCAGTGCAGCGGCCCGTCAAAGTCGGCAAAGTTGTTCTGAAGGGATGTGAAATCCACGGAAAGCAGTTCGCCCAGGTGTCCCTCGTCTATGAGGCGCTTCAGCAGGTTGTCAATGGTATAGCTGGTAGAGGTGGGAGTAAGCTGGCACACCAGGTCCGGGTGTGCCAGGGACGCCGCCAGCATGTCCCGCGCTTCCTGTGCCGTGTTGGCCATGCGCGCTTCCGTCAGAACGTGCTTTCCTGCCTCCAGCGCCGCCAAAGTCATGGTGCGGTGCATGTATGGCCAGGTGCCGATGCAGACTGCGTTGATTTCGTCGTCTTCCAGCAGTTCCTTCCAGTTGCCGTAAACCCGGGGGATGTTGAACTGGTCAGCTATAGCCCGTCCGGACTCCATGCTGCGGTTGGCAACGGCAACAATCTCGCAGTCTTCTATCCCCTGGAAGCCGGGAATGTGGCGGTTGCGCACATTGCCGCCGGCTCCGATCAGCCCCACGCGAATTGGTTCGTCAGCCATGTAGTTCCTCCTGAGTGCCTCTCGATTATTGTGGAAAGCGGCCCGTCAGTGGCCTTCGCAAGTTCCTCGGCAATTGCCGTACCGGAAGTGCGATCCCCTTATGTGCCGGCCGCTCGGTCACCTACTTTGTTCCCCAACCCCCACTGTGTCAAACGTCTAAAAAGCGCCCGTGGGAGTTCGGCATGATTTTGGCTGATGTTACTCTGCTAAAATACCAGCATCCCGGCAGCCTGCCCTGGCTGACCAAAGCCAAGGAGTGCATTCCCTCATGACCGGTCAACGCCTGTTAGCCTGTTTTGCCCACCCTGACGATGAGGCTTTTCCCGTAGGCGGCGCCCTGGCCGCCCATGCCGCCAGGGGCGTTCAGATTAGACTGATAACAGCCACCCGGGGCGAGGAAGGTGAAATCCGCCAAGCCGGCTCCGCCACCAGGGAGACCCTGGGCGCGGTGCGTCGGGTGGAATTGGCCAGGGCGGCCCGCATCCTGGGATTGAAGGACCATATCGTGCTGCAGTACCGCGACTCCGGCATGGCCGGGACCCCTCCCAACGAGCATCCCCGGGCCTTTGTAAACGCGGTGGCCGAGCGGGTCATAGAGCGGCTGGTGGAGGAGATTCGCCGCTTCCGCCCCCAGGTAGTGCTTACCTTCGACCCGGACGGCCTTTACGGCCACCCAGACCACATTGCCATCCACGAATACACTACGGAAGCGTTCAAGCGGGCGTCCGATCCGAAGGCCTATCCTCAGCATTTCATAAATGGAGTTACTTCCCACAGCGCCCAGAGGCTGTTTTACAGCGCCAGGCCCCGGGGGTTCAGGATGGAGTGGGCGGTTACTCTCCGGTCCCAGGGAATTGATTTTCCTTTGCCCGACCCCAATCGGGCCAACGACGGAGCGCCACCCGAGAATATCCACCTTGAGATGGATGTTTCCGATCGGCTGGAATTGAAGATGGGTTGCATCCTGAGCCATCGTACCCAGGTGGCCCCGGACTGGCCTTATGACCGGGTACCCCGGGAAGCCGCCAACATGATTCTTGGGCGAGAGTACTACATCCGGGGCTGGCCGGAAGTAAGCGAGGGAGAGACCATCCCGCCGGACTTCTTCGAAAGTCTGGAGTAGGGTCCCGAAAGCTCCAACAGGTGAGTCCATATAATAAGGGCTGGATTTGACCAGCCCTTTTCAGTCTTGGGAATATCACTGGCAACGGAACAGGCTATTCTGCTGCCCTCAGTCGCGGCGCCACTTCCTGGGCGTAGAGCCTTACGGAATTCAACACCTGCTCCACCGTCAGTCCGCCTCCCACGTTGGGCTCCATGATAATGCCGTCCAGCCCTACCCGGTCCCTCAGTTGTACGAGCTTTTCGACCACCGTGTCTGGACTGCCGTAGGCCAGGCGATCCTTCAACAGGTCTTCGTAGGTCACATTGGCCAGCCGTTCAGCTCGCTCCCTGCGTTCTTCGGACATGGTTGTGCCGGCCGCACCGGCAGAAGTCCCGAAGAGGCCACCCAGCCTCCGGTACGACCTCATGGTACTCTCTTCGGGATCGGAAATTCCTTCGTCGTCGGTTTCGGCAACGTAAATGGGAACCCTGAGAAATACCTCTCCCGGTCCCTCATGGCCCGATTCCTCCCGGGCCTGGTGGTACATTTCCATGTGCTCAGCCACTTCGTTGACGTCAAAGCCGCGCAATCCGGAAATTACGTTGTGCCCGCTGGCTCCCACCGAAGGAAAGGTGTCCCGGGTGGTGGCGGCTATCCGTATGGGCGGGTGGGGTCGTTGAAAGGGCTTGGGGAGCACGCACAACTCGTTAAAGTTGAAAAACTCGCCCTCGTGGGAAAAACGTTCCTCCGCCCAGGCCTTCAGGATGACGTCCAATGTCTCCTGGAAACGCGCGCGGCTCTCTGCGTAGGGAATGCCGTAACCGTCGTAAGACCGGGGAAACCCGCTGCGGCCCACGCCAAACTCCAGCCTCCCGTGACTCACCTGGTCCACGGTGGCCGCCTCTTCCGCCAGCCGTACCGGGTGGCAAAGGGGCAATACGCTTACCCCGGTGCCAATCCGCACCTGTTTCGTGCGTCCCGCGATGGCGCTGGCCATTACCAGCGGCACCGAGACCACCGACGGAATACCGGCGCCCATGGGGTCGCCGGGGCGGCGAGGGGCCGCGAAATGCCGTTCGGCCAGCCAAACGCCGTCCAGCCCGAATTCGTCAGCCGTGTCCGCCATGGCGAAGGCTTCTTCGAAGGCCTCCTCCTGGGTCACGCCCATCCTGTAGTCGCACTCCATTACCAGTCCAACGTGCATTGCTCAGCCTCACTATTTGCCTTTGCCAGCGTCCTGGACAACCACTCCGCAAAAGGGTCCTTTGCATTGTTTCAGAAATACCAATTGCTCCTCTGTCAGAGCTTCTCCCCGTTAAGCCGGTACTTCCAGGTTCATACCCAGCCGTACCTTGCCTGGTTGGTCCAGCAATGCGCGGGCGATCCTGGCCCGGTGCTCAAAGCTGGTGCCCAGGCGCATGGTCCAGGTGGTGACCCTTCGGTACCACAGGTGCAGGTCGAATTCCATCATGAAGCCCATCCCGCCGTGGAGCACCTGGGACGTCCTGACCACGGCCTCACACTTATCGTTGCAGAAGGCCTTGGCCTGGGATACCTCTACCGAAAACGGCAGACCCTGGTCCATCTTCCACAGGGCTTCGTAGGTCAGCAGTTGCCCGCCGTCCACCCACAGGATCATGTCGGCGCACATGTGCTGGACGGACTGGAAGGCCCCGATGGGCCGCCCAAAGGCCACCCGGTTCTTGGCGTACTCAATGCCCATTTCGGCGTCCTTACGCGTCGCGCCAACCATCTGGGCGCACAAAAGAACAGTGCCCCGGTCGAGCATGCGCTGGGCGATGGGCCAGCCCTGGTTGAGTTCCCCAACCAGGTTAAACTTGGGCACACGGACGTTGTCGAAAGCGACCTTGCTCTGTTTGTCCTTGGCCAGGGTAGTCAGGGCAATCTGGCTCACCCCTGCGCTGTCGGTATCCACCAACAGCAGCGAAATGCCCGCGTTGTCGTCGGTGGCCGGCCCGGTGCGGCAGGCCACGAGGCACTTGTCGGAGGCGACAAAGTTATCCACGAACATCTTCGTGCCGTTCAGGACGAAGCTGTCGCCATCCTCCGTAGCCTGGCAGTGGATAGTTTCAGGCAGATAACGGGGAGTTTCCTCGGAAAAGGCCCAGCTTAACACCAGGTTCCCGCTGCACACCCGGGGCAGCAGGTCCTGCTTTTGCCCGTCAGTTCCGGCTTCGGCGATGGTCAGGGCGGCCACCATTGTGGAGTGGAAGGGGACGGGAGCGATGGCCCGGCCCAGTTCCTCCGAGATAAGACCCAGGTAGGTCAACGGCAGCCCTTGTCCACCGTACCGTTCGGGCATGGAGATGCTCAACCAGCCCAGTTCGGCCAGCTTCTGCCACAATTCGGGCGGGTAGCCCAGATCGTCCTTCTCCATATCCCTGGCCAGTTGCGGGGGACACTCCGCTTCCAGAAACTCCCTGGCAAGGTTCTTGACCATTTGTTCTTCTTCGTTAGGTAGTACGTCCATAAACTTCCTTTCTGTCTATCAGTGCCTGAAGCAGCGGCTGAAGTTGGTCGGAGGCTTTGTGCAGTTCCAGCCCCACTACGTCAAAGCCGTCCGCTTCGCTGCCAAAGTCAATAATGACGCCTGGAGACACCTCCCCAGACGTGGCGATTTCCCGGCCCCGTATAAGAACATACAAGATGTCAGAGTCGGCGTTGTAGCTGACATCGAGAGAAGAGTCCTTGAATGAATTGTTCATAAGGTGCCTCGTTGGAACCTTCTAGTAGCCGTAGTGTCAAAATGCACAGTCCCAATGACGTGAAAGTCATCCCGTCGAATCATGACTTTGAGCAAACTCGTGTGGCCGGAAACCCTTCCGTATTAGCTCACCACGTCGAATTCCTCAACTATGCTTACCGGGTTGTCCAGAACCTCACTTATCCACGCCAGTTCTATGTTACGTCTTTCAATTCGTTGCCAGGCATGAAAAGTTGGTCGGAGTTCCTCCCCTCTCCAAAAGACCTTCTGCATTATCTCGTTGAAAGGGAGCTAACGTCTGTGTAGGATGGTGCTCCGGATAATACAAGGCCTTAGCTAGCCCCTGGGCATTCCCAGTCCACGCCGGGCAATCTGGTCCCGCATCACCTGGGTGCTGCCGTGATTGATGCCGGACTGGAAGGCGCCCATCAGGTTGTGGGCGAACACACCCTCTTCTATAGCGTCCTCGGAACCGTTCAACAGTTGGGCATAGGGGCCCAGTATTTGGGAAATGGTCTCGGTGGTGCGGACGCCATGCTCGGGCGCAAATACCTTTTCGGCCGACCCTTCATAGGTGAAATGGCCGCCCTGTTCCACCAGCGACATGCTGCGCATGGTCATCAACCGGCACACCTGGGCCTCGGTCCAAAGCTCGGCTATGCGGTCGCGAACCGATGCATCCTCGGCCAGGTCCAGGCCGCCCAGCTGGTTGTCCTTGACGAAATTGACCATGTCCTCGTCGCGCCGGACCGATATGAGGTAACGACTGGCACCCACCCGGTCCAGGTTAAGTCCCATGGCCCCCACGTACCAGCCCATGTTTTCCTCGCCCAGCATACAGGAAGCCGGTACCCGCACGTTCTCAAAAAAGACCTCATTGGTGCGCGCGTCGCCGTAGGTCGTGCCGGCCGGGGCCGGCGGGTCATTCTGGATCGTCCACAGGGGCCGTACAGTCATGCCTTCCGTATCCATGGGAAACAGGAAGATGGAGATGCCCCGGTGCTTGGGCGCCTCCGGGTCGGTGCGGGCCATCAGGTAAATGTGGCTGGCGTGATGGGCCGCCGTGGTGAACATCTTCTGGCCGTTGATCACGAAATCGTCGCCGTCCCGCACCGCGCGACACTGCAGGCTGGCCAAATCCGCGCCCGCCTGGGGTTCGGTGAAGCCCAGGGCGAAGGAAATTTCGCCGTTAATCAGGCCGGGCAGAAAGTATTTCTTTTGTTCTTCGGTGCCGGCGGCCAGGATGGCCGGCGCGCCGCTGCCGGCGCCGCCGACGGTGATTCCGGCCCGGGCGAATTCTTCCTCGACAATGTACTGGTCAATGCGGCTGCCGTCCTGCCCGCCGTATTCCTTCGGCCAGCTTATGCCGACCCATCCGCGTTCGCCCAGCTTGCGGTACAGTTCGCGGACTTTGGGACCCTTTCGCCTTATGCCCAGTTCTTCAATCTCATAGCGGACTTCCTCCGTTATGTTTTCCTTGATAAACTCCTGGACCTGAATTCTAAGCTCTTCCTGTTCCGGGGTGTATGCAAAATCCATAACTTACCTCTATGGAAGCTGGGACGGCCTTTACCGCTCGCCAGCTTATGAGTATCTCTGGAAGCCGGGCTCTGGGCGCCGCCTGCGCCCGCACGGGAATCGGGCCCAAACGGTAACCAAGGGTATTATATTACGGCGCTATGGGAGTGTCACCCGCAAGCCATTCCAAAGCTATCCTGCTCCCATTGACCGTCATGCTGAGCGCAGCGAAGCATCTAGAATCTATCTTTGGAACCAACTTCGCTATCCGCAACCGGGCTGAGGAGAGGGACCCCGTGCCCTTCGGCAAGCTCATGCGTCCCCCTCCGCCGCCCCTGGCCTGGAGGGGCGACATGGCTCTTACCTACAGAATGTGTGCCCACTATAGCCTCAATGAATAGCGCAATTGCCCCGCATTCTTGAAGCATACCCTTCAGATAATTGGAGGAATCCCTTCCTCCCCACAGGAAAGACGGAGATTCAGAGACCTCTGACTCACGAAAATCGTGCAAAAGCACTACATCGAATCTGAACGTGGTCAGACCGCATCGCTCAAGACCGGCTTAATCGCTTCAACCAGTGCCGGCAGGTATTCCCTCCAGTCTCCTACCACGCCCACGTCCGCGGCCCTGAAAATTGGGTGCCTCCGGTTGCTGTTCAGGGCGATTATCACTCCCGCCTTCTGGATCCCCACGGTGTGGTCGAAGACTCCCCTGATTCCCACGGCGAGGTACACCCTGGGGGCAATGGTCCTTCCACTGATTCCCACCTGTACCTGGTGGGGAAGCCATCCCGCATGGACCACGTTCCTGGTGGTTGCCACAGTAGCGCCAATCTGGGCGGCCAGGCCCTGAATATCCGGAAGGCTGTCCGGCCCTCCAATTCCCATTCCCGCTCCCAGCACAATTTCGGCTTGGGCCAGCGCGATTCCGCCGGGGTCCTCTTCGTAATGAGTCTCCAGAACCGTAATGTCCCGGTCCGAAAAACTGGCGGCGGAAATCGCTTCCTGGCTGGCGGTGGCTGAATAGTCCGGCTCTGCGGGGACCAGCAGCCCCGGACGGATGGTCACCAGGTTGGGCAAGGTCTTTGACAGAATCGGCGCTATGACGTTGCCCCCCAGGGCCGGTTTCAATTGCACCAGGCGACCTTCATTATCAATTTCCAGGTCAATGGCATCTCCGGTCAGGCCCAGTTGCAGCCGCGCGGCAACCCGCGATGCCAGGTCCCGCCCATCGGCGGTAGCCGCGAAGAGGACGGCATAGGGACGCTCGGCGGCCACAACCTCCGCCAGGGTCTTGGATACGGCCCGTCCGCAGGTGGGTCCCAGGGTAGAACTGTCCAGCGTCAGGACCCGGTCCGCGCCGTAGGCGGACAGGGTCTCAAAGGCGTTTTCACCACCGTCTCCGATAAGAACGGCGACTACCTGGCTCCTCGTCTCCGTTGTCAACTGCCTGGCCTTGCCCAGCAGTTCCAGCGTGACGCGGCGCAATCCCGTCTGGGAGGTCTCGGCCACAACCCAGATGGCCCCCTCCTTCGCTTCGGGATAGCGCTCTGAGTTGGTCTGCGGTTGCTCACCGCCACTCGCTTCAGCCGCGGCAGCCAGCCCCGCCTGAAGCATTTCGGCTACCTGGCGAGCTGCATCTTCCGGCGATTCCCCTTCAATCATCAGCCCTTGTCGGGTGGGTTCCACCAGCCGTATGTCCTCCACCCACGTGGGCGAGCCCTCCAGCCCGAATTGCGACAGGTCGTCGGTAAGTTGGGCACAGTTGATCTCCTCCACCGGCTTGTCCTGGGCAGCCGCCATCTGCTCCCGGTTGGCGAAGGTCTCCTCGGCCACACCCTCGGTGACGCAGACGACTGCCGGAAGGGAACACTCTATAACCTGGTAACCCTCGTCGGTTATGCGCTCGGCCCGTATGGACCGTGAGTCTGGGCTGAGGTCGAGTTTCCTGACCTGGCTGATGTGGGGCAAACCCAGGAGTTCGGCCAGTTCCGGGCCCACCTGGCCGGTTTCGGCGTCGCTGCTGTTCCGGCCGCAAATTATCAGGTCGGGTTGCTCTCTCCCCAGCGCCATACCCAGTGCCCGGGCCGTCGCCAGCGTATCAGAGCCTGCCAGGGCCCGGTCGGACAGCAGTATGCTGCGGTCTGCCCCCAGGGCCATGCAGGTCACCAGCCCGTCCCTTGCCTGGGGCGGCCCCATGGACAGGGCGACCACCTCGTCGTCGGGCCCCGATTTCAACTCAACGGCCCGGACCAGGCCTAGCACGTCAAAGGGATTTACCTCCGAGGGTACACCCTCCCGGACGATGGTCTTGTTTTCGTAGTCAAAAGTTATACGGGAAACAACCGGAACGTATTTGACGCAGACTGCCGTCTTCATGGAATTGCTCCTGGGGCATTTGTGTGACCCGGCCCATTTCATTAGCTGCCCAGGCCGGGTCAGTGCTGGTAATTGCATTGCTCGATAAGTTTATTTTGGGTCTGTTCGGTCAGGAGTTGCAGTTGGTTGCTCAAAACTACCGGATAGCGGGGTGGGTTCTCGATTCGCTTGAAGCCTTCCCTCAGCCTTTCAAAATCGTGGGAGAACCGCTCCCTTGCCTGGGACAGCGTTGGGGCGGGCCGTGTTCTTCCCCCCCGCTCCATTACCGTCTCCAGTAGAGCTTCGCCTCCCGGCAAGTTTTCCTCATCCAGGGCTACAATGTCCCCTTCAAAGTTCCCTTGGGCGTCCTTAAAACGGTAAACCTGCTTGGTTCCTGGCGGCGAGACTTTATCCGGGCTGAGTTTCATCACGGGCCGACCTTCATAGCAAGCCAGCTTGTAGGACATATCCGTGTAGGGGGCATCGGCGGACACGCTCACCCTGGTTCCCACCCCGAAAATATCAATGGGTGCGCCGTCTTCCACCAGCCTGGCAATCTCGTATTCGTCCAGGCCACCGCTGGCTACAATCTTCACGTAGCCCAGCCCCGCATCATCCAGAATTCCGCGAACTCTCTTGCTGAGGTCAAGATAATCGCCCGAATCCAGCCTGACGCCCACCAGTCGGTGGCCGGCCTCCTCCAGTTCCTTTCCTACCTGCGCGGCATTGTAAGCGCCTTCAATGGTATCGTAGGTGTCCAGAAGCAGAATGGTGCGGTGGGGAAAGGCCTTGGCGTAGGCTCGAAACGCCTCCAGCTCAGTGGGATAGGCGGTAATCATTGAGTGGGCCATAGTGCCGGCCGGTGGCAGCCCGTAGCGGCGAGCGGCCATCACGTTGCTGGTGGACTGAAAGCCGCCAATATAGCCGGCGCGCGCCATGGTCAGGGCTCCGTCCACGCCGGGCGCTCGTCGCGCTCCAAAGTCCGAAACCGTCCTGCCCTGGGCCGCCCAGGCGCACCGCGCCGCCTTGGTGGCCTGCAGGCTCTGCAGGTTCAGGCGGTTAATGAGCAGCGTTTCCACCAGTTGGGCCGCAATAATGGGCGCCGTAACCTGCAGCACCGGCTCATTGCAGAAGAAAATCCGGCCCTCGGGAATGGCCCGCACCGTTCCGTTAAAGCTGAGATTCCCCAAATAGTCGAGGAATTTTTCAGAAAACATCCCCAGCTCGCGAAGATACTGGCGGGCCCCGTCGCCGAAGCTGACTCCCTCCAGGAACTCCAGCACGTCTTCCAGCCCTGCGCACACCAGGTAGCCGCGGTTGGGAGGGTAGCTGCGGACGAACAGGTCAAAGGTGGCATCCCCGAACATACCCTCGTCGAAGTATGTCTGGGCCATGGTCAGCTCGTACAAGTCGGTAAATAGGCCCAAGTCCGCGCGGGCTATGTGAAATGCGCTCTGGGTCATGTCCAAAGTCCACCGAAAACCAAGGAAATTGGGCGGCAGCCGAGTCTGGCGGTATTATGTTTGTGTCCTTCATACCCTGTCAAACTTGATCGAATGCTGCTCATAGTCTTGGACATCCCTGCGCCACGCTCGTTCCCGTAGACTCCAGGGCAAACGCATTCTGGTTTTGGGAAATACCGTCGTTCCTGCGAAGGCAGGAACCTCGAACTTGGCGGGGGAAACGCATTTCCCCTCGGTGAAACCCAGAGAGTACGGTTTGGCGAGAGAGTGCGTTTGCTTTTGCCTTGCCATAGACTCCCTGTTTCAATTCCGATTCTTTTCTGGGCAGCTAAATTCGTCAGTTTGGGAGAATTTTCCAACGGAAATGGATGATTCTGGTAGTTGGCTCGCGGGTTTGTTCAATTTGACACTCGCCCCGGCCTTGATTATTATAAGCCGGCCCTGATGGGTTAAAAAGTGAATACTATATCTGGAACCCTTATCCAGAAAGGCAGAGGGAACGGCCCGATGAAGCCAAGCAACCGGCCCAGGCGCATTCAGCGCCGGAGGCAAGGTGCTAAATCCGGCCTCTCCCCAGGTTGTGGGGGAGAGGAAAGATGAGGGAGCGGCAAGGATTGTGTGCTTCTCTCATTGAGAAGCCTTTTTTATTGCCCTGCTTTTGCCGGGAATTGACGCCGGAGCGCCAGTAACTTGAACGAAATCCGCCCTATACAGTGGGATGACGGTATTCTCAAGCTGATTGACCAGACGCGGCTGCCAGCCGAACAGGTAATTGTCGAAATCAACGATTACCGGGGCGCCGTAGCGGCCATTCGGGACATGCAGGTGCGGGGAGCGCCGGCCATCGGCGTCACCGCCGCCTATGCTGTGGTGATGGCGGCCACTGAGCTGGACGTTGAAGACCGCCAAACCTTCATGTCCGAACTGCGCGAGGCGGGCTCGGAGATCAATGCCGCCAGGCCCACGGCGGTTAATTTGCAGTGGGCAGTCCGCCGGATGCTCGAGGTTGCCGAGGGCCAGCAGGAATTTGCCGGCGTAAAGCAAGCGCTGTTGGCCGAAGCCAGGCTAGTTCAGGAAGAGGACGAAGAAATAAACCGGCGCATGGGAAGCAACGGCCAGGACCTTATGCCCGATGGCGGCGCTGTCCTGACCCATTGCAACACCGGGGCCTTGGCCACCTCGGCCTTTGGCACTGCCCTGGGCGTGATTCGCGCCGGTTGGGAGTCCGGTCGCCGCTTTAAGGTTTTCAACACCGAGACCCGGCCCTTCCTCCAGGGGGCAAGGCTGACCTCATGGGAGTTTCAGCAGTTGGGGATTCCCGCAACCCTGATAGTTGACTCGGCGGCCGGCATCATGATGCAGCGGGGACAAATCACCTGCGTAATCACCGGCGCCGACCGCATCGCGGCCAACGGCGACACAGCCAACAAGATTGGCACATATTCCCTGGCCGTTCTGGCCCGGGAGAACGGAATTCCCTTCTACGTGGCCGCTCCTACCAGTACCGTTGATCTGAGCCTCGCCTCCGGCGACGAAATCGAGATTGAAGAGCGGTCCGGTCTGGAAGTAACCCACTTCCAGGGAACTCCCACCGCTCCTGTGGGGGTTGAGGCCGTGAACCCGGCCTTTGATGTGACGCCCCAAAAATACATCAGCGCCATAATTACGGAAAGCGCCGTGGCCCGTCCGCCCTACCTTGAAAGTTTGAAGCTGGCCGTCGAGAGCGCATAGGCGTTTTGCCTCGGCCCACTCTTCTCAGGTAAAAGGAAAAGTTATGCCCACACCCGATCAGCAAACTCGCCGGCGAATGGCCCGAACCGGGTTGACCGTCAGCGACCCCCAAAAAGCCTGCAACGGCTACCTGCTCTATGCGCCAATGAGCGCCAGCGGCCAGGTGTACCTGGTTGACCTGGAGGGACAGGAAGCCCACCAGTGGCAACTCCCCCATCCCCCCGGCCTTTACGGCTACCTTCTCCCCAATGGCAACCTCTTCTATGGCGGCAAGACCCGGGACGATACCTGGGAGCGTTTCCCCTCCTGGAAGCGGTTCAAGGGCGGCGCCATGCTGGAAGCTGACTGGGAAGGCAACATTGTCTGGGAGCACCTGGACAAGGAGCACCACCACGACGCTCGTAGGACTCCGGAGGGCGGAGCCATCTACCTTACAGTGGAGTTGATGGACCCTGCCCTGGCGGCGCGGGTCAAGGGTGGCGTCCCCGGCACCGACGCCGAGGGAATGTGGGCGGACGTTATCGTTGAGGTGGACGCCCAGGGCAATCGGGTTTGGGAATGGCACGCTGCCGAGCATCTGGATACTGAGCAGCACGTCCTTACCTTCAATGACCTGCGGGATGAGTGGAGCCACGGCAACACGGTGGCCCCGCTGGATGGCGACCGGGTAATGTTCAGTTTCCGGAATATTTCCACGGTCGGAATCATAGACAAGCGGTCTGGCGACATTTCCTGGCAGTTGGGCGACACGGTGCTGGCCCAACAGCACGACCCCAACCTGCTCGACAATGGCAACGTGCTGATATATGACAACGGGTCCCACCGCAAGAACATGGGACTTCCTTTCTCCCGCGTGATCGAAGTTGATCCTTCCTCCAACGAAATAGTATGGCGATACCAGGATTCGCCCCCGTACAACTTTTTCAGCCCCTACATCTCAGGCGCCCGACGTTTGCCCAACGGCAACACTTTGATTACCGAGGGCATGTTCGGCCGAATGTTCCAGGTCACCCCGGAAGGCGAGGTTGTGTGGGAATTTATTAACCCCTATTTCTTTGAGGACGCCGAAGGACAGGTGGTGAACCGGGTGTTTCGCTCTACCTTTTACACCCCGGACCAGGTGCCGAACCTCTAGGAGATTGCAGGAAGATCGCATGGCTGACCAGGAAGTAACCGTCGGGGTCATCGGCGGCAGCGGCCTCTACGATATGGACGGGCTTACCGACGTCCACTACATAGACGTGGACACACCCTTTGGCAAACCGTCCGACAGCGTAGTGGTTGGCACCCTTGAGGACACCCGGGTCGCCTTCCTGCCCCGGCACGGTCGCGGGCACCGCATTAATCCCACCGCCATCCCTGCCCGGGCCAACATCTACGCCCTCAAGGTTCTGGGCGTCAAGCGCCTGGTATCCGTAAGCGCCGTCGGCAGCCTCAAGGAGGAGTTTGCCCCGCTGGACCTGGTGGTGCCCGACCAGATAATTGACCGGACCCGCCAGAGGGCGAATACCTTCTTTGACGAAGGGATTGTGGCCCATATCGGTTTTGCCGAGCCCTTCTGCGCCCTGGCCAGCGACGTAATCGCCGAAGCCGGACGTGAGGTGGGCGTCACCACCCACTATGGCGCCACGATGATTGTCATGGAGGGGCCCGCCTTTTCCACCAGGGCTGAGTCCTTTATGTACCGGTCCTGGGGCGCCGGCATTATAGGAATGACCGCCTTGCCCGAGGCCAAGCTGGCCCGGGAGGCGGAAATGTGCTACGCCACCATGGCCTGGATTACCGACTATGATTGCTGGCATGAGTCGGAAGAGGACGTTACGGTGGAAATAGTGGTCCAGAACCTGTTGCAGAACGTGGCCCACTCAAAAGAGATGCTCAATAAAGTCATTCCCCAGTTGGGGGCGGCGGAGGATTGCGCCTGCAACTTCGCGTTGAAGGACGCCATCATCACGGATCCCAGGGGAATTTCGGAGGAGACGAGGCATAAGCTGGCTCCCATTGTCGGCAGCTACCTGAGTTAGCGGCAGCCAACTTTAGCATCAGGCAATTGAAGTCAGCTTTTCACCAACTATCAAACCAGGAAGGAGGTACAGCCATGCCCAGGCGAGAACCTGGCGAGCCCTATTACAGGGTTGATTCGGATGAGGCCCGATCAATTCGAGACGGCGACACGGAAGGCACGGTGGTTGTTGATGTCCGCCGTGACGATGAATGGATAACCGGCCATATTGAAGGCGCCGTTCACATTCCCATAGACGACCTGCCCGACCGCATAGAGGAAGTGCCCCGGGACAAGAAGGTCCTGTTCATCTGCGCCATGGGTGTGCGCAGCGGTCTGGCCTGCGAAGTTGCGTTTTCCATGGGCTACGACACGGAAAACCTGTACAACATCGAGGACGGCACGCCGGCCTGGATTGCGGGCGGTCACCCCACCAGCTACCCCGGCTACGCTTAAGAGCCTGTTTCAGGAATCCCTTCCCCCTTGACGGGGGAAGGTTGGGATGGGGGTGATAGTTTACGGTGGTATTGTCCCCTTGACCGGATTCCTGGCCTTACTTGGTGCCGCACCCGAACGGAGGCGGCACGCGCGAATGGACCGGTCCCCAAGGGGCATGCGGGTTTCGGGCCCGCCGAAAAATCGAGAACTTAAGGAGCTGACTTTTGGCATCTAGCAATACTAAAGGTGATGTCAGGGACTTATCCCTGGCCAAAGACGGAGTAAACCGGATTCAGTGGGCGGAGCGGGAAATGGGGGTCCTCCGCATCATCCGCGAAAGGTTCGCCCAGGAGAAACCCCTGCAGGGCCTGAGAATGGCCGCCTGCCTGCACGTCACGACGGAGACGGCCAACCTGGCCATGACCTTGAAGGAAGGCGGCGCCGACGTCGCCCTGTGCGCCAGCAACCCTCTCAGCACCCAGGACGACGTGGCCGCCGCCCTGGTCAGTGAGTATGGCATCCCCACCTTTTCCATCAAGGGCGAGGACAACGACACCTACTACCAGCATCTGAGCGCGGTGCTGGACCACAAGCCTCAGTACACCATGGACGACGGCGCTGACCTGGTCAGCATGCTGCACCGGGACCGCTCCGAGTTGCTTTCCGGCGTCATGGGCGGAACGGAAGAGACCACCACCGGCGTCATTCGCCTGAATGCCATGGCCGCCGACAATGCCCTCAAGTATCCCATCATCGCGGTAAACGAAGCCGAGACCAAGCACTTCTTCGATAACCGTTACGGTACCGGCCAGAGCACTTTGGACGGCATCACCCGCGCCACCAATATTCTGTGGGCCGGCCGCCGGGTTGTGGTAGGCGGCTATGGCTGGTGCGGTCGTGGTGTCGCTTCCCGGGCCCGGGGTCTGGGCGCCCACGTAATTGTCACCGAGGTCAACGCCGTCCGCGCTCTCGAAGCGGTAATGGATGGCTTCACGGTCATGCCAGGTTTGGAAGCCGCCAAGGTTGGCGAGGTTTTCATAACCGTGACCGGCGGCCTCCACACCATCAGCGGCGAGCACATGGCCGCAATGCCCGACGGCGCGATCATTTCCAACAGCGGCCACTTCAATGTTGAGATAGACATTCCCGCTCTGGAAGCCATGTCTGTGGGCCACCGTGAGGTGCGTCCCTATGTCGAGGAGTACACCACGACGGACGGGCGCAGGATATACCTGCTGGGCGAGGGTCGGCTGATTAACCTGGCCGCCGCCGAGGGCCATCCCTCCGCCGTGATGGACATGAGCTTTGCCAACCAGGCCCTGAGCGTGGAATACCTGGTCAAGAACCATGGCAACATGGAGGCCGGCGTTTACGTAGTTCCCACTGAAACCGATCAGGAAGTGGGACGGTTGAAGCTCGAATCCATGGGCATACGGATTGACGCCCTGACCGCCAACCAGCAGCGCTACCAGGAGAGTTGGGAAGAAGGGACCTAGAGCCAATTTCAAGAATTCCTTCCCCCTTGATGGGGGAAGGTTAGGATGGGGGTGACAGTTAAAGGGTTATCTTCTTTTGCATAAAATTGTCGCACCGCGTCCTTATATGAGATTAGCTTCCAGGCAAGTTTCGACTGCCGCTTTGTTCCCACCAAAGAAGACGGAAGCGGGGAATCGGGATCTTGTTCCCGGCCAGCAAATTGGGCGCTTCTTCCCGCTTCTCCAAATGGAGGATTGACCAATGCCCATACAGTTTATGACTTCCCCCAAGTACCTGCTTACTTCCGAGTCGGTGACCGAAGGCCATCCGGACAAGCTGTGCGACCAGATTTCCGACGCGGTGCTTGATGCCGCGCTGTCCGGCGACAACATGAGCCGCGTGGCCTGTGAGACTGTCGCCACCAAGAATCTGGTCATGGTTACCGGCGAAATTACCACCGGCTCGCACCTGGACTTCAACGAGATTGCCCGCCAGGTAATGCAGGACATCGGTTATACCCATGTAAAATACGGTTTGGATGGCAATTCCTGCGGTGTCGTTGCCCACGTCAGCCAGCAGTCGCCCGACATCAGCAGCGGCGTCACCACTTCCCTGGAGCACCGCGGCGAGTCCGAGGCCGATGCCCGCCGGGCTACCGGCGCCGGTGACCAGGGCATGATGGTGGGCTTCGCCTGTAACGAGACGGAAGGCTTGATGCCCCTCACCGTTGACCTGTCCCACCGCCTCGTTGAGCGGTTGGCCCAGGTCCGCAAGGAAGGTGTTCTGCCCTATCTGGGTCCCGACGGCAAGTCCCAGGTGACTGTTGAATACCGCCACGGCCGCCCCCACCGCGTTGACGCCGTGGTTATCAGCACCCAGCACGAGGACCATGACGACCGGAACAAGTTCTCCAAGCAGCTGCGGAAGGATATCAAGCAGCACGTCATTGACCCTATCGCCGGGGAAATGATGGACGATGACACCAACATCTACGTCAACCCCAGCGGCTGGTTCGTGGTTGGCGGTCCCCAGGGTGACACTGGCCTTACCGGGCGCAAAATCTTGGTGGATACCTATGGCGGAATCGCCCGGCACGGCGGCGGCGCATTTTCCGGCAAGGACCCCACGAAGGTGGACCGCTCCGGCGCCTATGCCGCCCGCTACGTGGCCAAGAACCTCGTTGCCGCTGGCCTGGCCGACCGGGTCGAGGTAATTGTTTCCTACGCCATTGGCGTGGCCGAGCCTATTTCGGTGTCGGTGGAGACCTTCGACACCAATCACCTCGACAATGACCGTATCGAAGATCTCGTTCGGGACAACTTTGATCTCCGGCCTGGCGCCATCATCGAGGACCTGAATCTGCGCCGGCCCATTTACCGCCAGACCGCCGCCTACGGCCACTTCGGCCGCAACGACATAGACCTCCCCTGGGAGCGGACTGACCGGGCTGACATGCTGCGTCAGAAGGCGGGTATCTAGAGCCGGCCAAGTCCATACACCGCCCATGACCGGGCTCAAATGACCGTTAATGCCCCTCACTCCGCCGGCTGCCGGCCCTGGGTGAGGGGCTTTCAATTGACCAGGCAGGACTTGAGATGACTACTTCTATCAGATTTGGCACTGACGGCTGGCGGGCCATCATCGCTGAGGACTTCACCTTCGCCAATGTAGCCCGCTGCGCCCAGGGGCTGGTAGATTACCTGAGGGACGAAGGCATAGCCGAAAAGGGCCTGGTTGTGGGGTATGACACCAGGTTCCTGTCCAGGGAGTTTGCCGAAACGGTGGTGTCGGTCTGCGCCGGCAACGGAGTCCCGGCATTCCTGACCGAAGCCGCGGCGCCCACGCCGGTGGTAAGTTACAGCGTCCTCGACAGGCAAGCTGCCGGTGCTGCCATTATTACCGCCAGCCACAATCCCGGAAACTGGAACGGCTTCAAGTTCAAGCCCGAATACGCCGGCAGCGCCACCGACGAAATCACCCGACGCCTGGAGGGAAAGATCGAACAGGCTTCGCAGCCCAGGCTGATGCCCCTCGGTTCCGGCATCGAAGAAGGACTCATCGCCCCCTTTGACCCCAAACCCGCCTACCTGGAAAGGCTGGCATCCCTGGTGGACCTGACCGCGATTCGATCAGCCGGACTTACCATCATGGTAGATTCCATGTTCGGCGCCGGCTCCGGTTATCTTTACGAACTCCTTGCTGGCCACAAAACCTCAGTCACTGAGCTGAACGGAACCAGGAATCCTGCCTTTCCCGGCATGGACCAGCCGGAACCCATCGCCCACAACCTCACTACGCTGATGGCAGAGGTTCCCGAATCTCGCGCAGCAGTGGGCATTGCCCTTGACGGCGATGCTGACCGGGTGGGAATCGTGGACGAAAACGGGGTGTTTCTCAGTACGCTGCAGGTGTTTTCCCTGTTGGCCTACTACCTGCTGGAGCACAAGGGACAGCGGGCTCCCATAGTGAAGGGCATCACCTCTTCCATGATGCTCGACAAGCTGGCCCGGAAATATGGTGTGGAAATCTACGATATGCCGGTGGGCTTCAAGCACATCGGCCCCACGTTTTCTGAGGTTGACGGAATGATGGGAGGGGAGGAGAGTGGCGGTTTCGCCTTTCAGGGCCATATTCCCGAAAGGGATGGCATTCTCAGCGCCCTGTACTTCCTCGAGTTCCTCGTCCGCACCGGCAAGACGCCGTCCCAATTGGTAGAGGAACTGTTCTCCCTGGTGGGCCCCCACTACTACCAGCGCCGGGATGTCACCTTTGATGCCGCCGCAAGGCAAGGAATTCAGGCCAGGCTGGAATCCGTTGATTTGCAGGAGTTGGGCGGCTACCGGGTCGTAGATTCAGACAACATTGACGGCAGACGCCTTTTCTTTGACAACGCCTGGCTGGCTTCCCGGTTCTCCGGCACCGAGCCCCTGCTCCGCATCTACTGTGAAGCTGAGAGTCCTCAACTGGTCAATGCCCTGCTTGACGCCGCCGCGGCTTACCTGGGAGTCTAGCAAGTCCGCTTCTCCTTGGCAGCGGCCCGATCTGTGCCCGACTTGTGGCTGTCTAACTGTTCAGACTGGATGAGTTCCCAAGCCGGAAAACCCGTCGTTCCCTCGAAGGCGGCAACCTCGATACGGGGATAACCGTCACTTTCAGTTTGGTTACCCTCTGTTTCTGACCAGTAACGTGGCTGTTCACGGCCTGTTCGCATCTGCCGCCATCCGGATATAATGAAATAAAGGAATCTTTTCGGCTGGTGATGAATTGTCCTCAATCGCTGAAGGTCAATCCCCGGTAAAGTATGCGGTAGCGGCTGCCGTGGGCCTGGGAGCCATTCTGCTGGCCTTTCTGGGCTCATTAGTGCTGGGCAGTGACTCGGACATAGACTTCGTTAATCTCTTCGTGGAGAGGCTCTCGGGCCGGTCCAGTTCCTTCCTGGGCGGGCTGGTGGGAGCGTCTTCTCTGTTTGCCTTCGCCGCCGGCCTGGCTTCGGCGGTCAACCCCTGCGGTTTTGCCATGCTCCCCGCCTATCTGGGGCTGTACCTGGGTTCCGGGTCTGCCGAATCGAGTCCCAACCCCCTCTCCCAGTTGGTTCAGGCCCTGCTGGTCGGGGCGTCGGTAAGCGCCGGCTTCGTAGTCCTGTTTGGTGTCGCTGGGACGGCCATCGGCTTTGGCGCTTCCTTCGTGGTGAGCTACATACCCTGGATAGGGCTGGTTATTGGCATTCTCCTTACCCTGACCGGCGCCTGGCTGGTGGCCGGCGGCAAGCTTTACACCGGCGTCGCGGCGCAGGCGGCCTCCCGCTTAGGCGATCCCCGCCAGGTGAGTGTCAAAGGTTACTTCCTCTTCGGCGTCAGCTATGGCATTGCCTCCCTCAGCTGCACCCTCCCCATTTTCCTGGTGGTCCTCGGCCTGACGGCCGCCGACGCCAGCTTGCTGGGTACACTGGTGGACTTCTTCCTCTTTGCCCTGGGCATGGGGCTGGTAATCATGGTGCTGACCCTGGGAATAGCCTTCTTCCGGGGAGCCATGGTTGGAGGCTTGAGGAAGGCCCTTCCTTACATTCAACCCATTGGCTACTGGCTGATGGTGCTGGCCGGTACCTACATCGTCTTCTACTGGCTCACCATAGGCGGAGTTTTCCAAAGCTGACCTGATCCGCTCGCTCTAAAGTCCAAAAAAGAAGGAGACGGCCATCTGTGCCGTCTCCTTTTCCGTTTCGCCCCCGTGACGGGATTAACGCTTGGTGTATTGCGGGGCCCGCCTGGCCCGCTTGAGGCCGTACTTCTTGCTTTCCTTAATCCGTGAATCGCGGGTGACCAGCCCATTCCTGCGGAGGGTCGCCTTAAGGCCCGAATCAAACTCGATCAAAGCCCGGGCAATGCCATGGCGTATCGCCTCGGCCTGGGCATTCACCCCTCCGCCCGTAACCTTGGCCACCAGTTGGAAGCGATTGTTGGTGCTGGTAACCCGGAAGGGCTCATTGATAACCACCTGCCAGGGCAGCCAGTTAAAATAGTCCTCCATCAATTTACCGTTGACCAGCATCGGACTGCCCTCCGACGCCGGGTAAAGACGCACCCTTGCGATGGCAGTCTTGCGTTTTCCGGTTCCGTAGAAATATTGCTGCTGCGTTTCCGCCTGTACCAAAACTCTAAACCGTCCTTAATTTCCTTCGGTCTGTTCCGCCAGTTGTTTCAACTGCGCATCGTGGGGATGGGTATCTCCCGCATAAACTTTGAGCCGCTTGAGCATATCCCTTCCCAGCTTGTTGCGGGGAAGCATTCCCTTTACCGCCAGTTGCAGGACCCGGTCCGGATGGGACTCCAGCATATCCCTCAGAATAAACGACTTCAGATTCCCCACGTAACCGCTGTGGCGGTAGTAGGTCTTCTGCATAAGCTTGTCGCCTGTGATCCTGACCTTGTCCATATTGACCACTACCACATGGTCGCCGGTCAATACATGGGGAGTGTAATCGGTCCGGTCCTTGCCCTGCAGGGCAACGGCCACGTCCCGCGCCAAACGCCCCAGGGACTGGCCGGTGGCGTCTATCAGCCGCCAGTTCTGCGGGACCTGGCCCGCCTTGGGGAAATAAGTGCTAGTTCGTTTCATGGTGCTGTTCAACCTTCCAAAGTTGGTCACGATATTTCACTTCCACCAGGCAAAGCCCCCTGGCCGGCAGTGAAGGTATATTTGATGTGAGTACGCTTTCCAATTTTCTCCCGGTTTCGCCGAGTATTTGAAGTACTGACTCGGGGGGCCAACGGCCCTTCCCGACCTCTGCGAGGACTGCATTTGTTCTGCGAATCTGGTGCAGCATGAACCCGTTTGCTTCGCAGATTACCGCTATTGTGTCCTCCGAGTCCTGTTCCTGACTCACTTCCCACCGGTAAACCGTCCTGACGGCGCTCCGGTCGGCGGGATGGCCGGGAGCCAGTGGCCGGAAATCGTGCGTCCCTATCAGGTGACGCGCCGCCTGGGACATTTTTTCAATTTGTAATGGATCTCTTATCCAGTGACAATGCCGCCTGGACAGGGGCGACGGTATGGGTCGGTTCAAAATGCGGTAGCGGTAAACTCTACTGACCGCATCTCGCCTGGAGTTAAAGCTGTTCGCTACGTCCCTGGCCCTGGTCACCCTGATGTCTTCAGGCAGGTGGTAATTGAGCGCGCCGACAAATGTCTCTGCGGAGTACCTGCTATCGGTTGTGAAGTCAATAACCTGGCCCAGTGCGTGCGCGCCGGAATCCGTCCGGCTGGCTCCTCTTATCCTGATTTGTTCACCCAGGAACGCGAACAGCGCCCTTTCAATCTCGCCCTGGATGGTTGGTTCATCGGCTTGAAGCTGGAATCCGGCGTAGTTTGTGCCCTCATACTCCACAAGGAGAGCAAGCCTGCGCGCTTCGCCGGTGACTTCTGACTTCTCCTCTGTCTGTCCTTCAGCCAGGTCGTTGCTGCCCATCGCGGAGCCGGCGATGCTTTAGACCAACTCTATGACAGCCATCTGGGCTCCGTCGCCCTGGCGGGGCCCAAGCTTTACTATCCTCGTGTATCCTCCCGGCCGGGTCTCATAGCGGGAGGCCAGGTCGTCGAATACCTTCTTGACTACCAGCTTGTTGGGCACCTGTGCCAGGGCGAGCCGCCGGTGGTGCAGGGTTCCCTTCTTGCCGTGGGTAATCAATTTCTCCGCCACAATACGGGTTTCCTTGGCCTTGGCCAGGGTTGTCGTTATTCTCTCGTGGCGAATCAGTTCACTGGTAAGGCCCCTCAGCAGAGCCTTGCGCTGGTCCTTGTACCGGCTTAAGTTGCGGCCGGCGACGCGGTGGGATGCCATCCCTAGCAGTCCTCCTCGTCATCGTCAAAGTCGTAGTCCAGTTCGTCATCGTCGTCATCGCTGTCGGAATCTTCAGAATCCCCCGAAGCGACGATGTCCCCCAGGGCTTCCAGCAGGGTGGCTTCTCCCTGCGCCCCCTGTATAACCGAGATTCCGGCCAACCCCTCTCCGTCGGCATCCTCGCCAAAAGTGGCCATGACTCCGCCTGGTATGCCGCCAAGCTCGCTGGCGGAGTCCAGCTCGCCGGACCCGGCGGCAACTCCCTGCTCGGCCAGCTTGGTTCTCAGTTCGCTGAGAGACTTCTCTCCGAAGTTGCGAATCTTCAGCAGTTCATCGTCCGACATCTCCAGCACTTCGCCTACCCGGGTAATGTGGGCGCGTTTGAGGCAGTTCAGTGTCCTGTGCGACAACTCCAACCGCTCAATGGGAGTCTGGTAAATCTCGGGTGAAAGGCTCAACGCCTGCCTGCTGGAGGTCGCTCCGCCCGTGGTGGACAGGTTCTTGAACAGGAAGAAATCCTCCACCAGGGCATTGGCGGCTTCGCCAAGCGCCTCCAGGGGTGCGATGGTCCCGTCGGTCCACAGTTCCAGCACCAGCCTTTCGTAGTCGGTCCTTTGCCCGACCCTGGTCGGTTCCCTGGTGTAGTTGACCTTCTTGACCGGATTGAAAATAGCGTCCACCGGCAGCACGCCAACCTGCAGGCCGGCGCTGCCCTCCGACTGGGTTGCCGGTCGGTATCCCAGCCCGGACTCCACGTTGAACTCAATGGCAAGGGTTGACTCGGAATCGTCCAGGGTCGCCAGGTGCAGTTCCGGGTTGACTATCTCAAAGTCGCTGGACGTAGCGATGTCACCGGCGCAGACCCGGCCCTCTCCCTGAACATCCAGGCGCATCTTGCCGGTGCGCTCGCTGTCCGCGTGAATCCGTATTCGCTTGATGTTCAGCAGCAGGTCCATGACCTCTTCTTTCACGCCCTGGATGGCCGTGTATTCATGGACCACGTTGTCAATCTTGACCCAGGTGATAGCGCTGCCGCGAATCGAGCTCAACAGGAAGCGCCGCAAAGGATTACCAATTGTGTGGGCAAAGCCAGGCACCAGGGGTTCGAGGGCCACGCGAGCGTAGTCGTCGTTGGCCTCCAGCACCGCAATACTGGGCTTGATATTTTCGCTGGCCCCTTCTGCGGGGCCCGTGGGGAGGATATAAGTTTCCAGCATGAGACTTACTACCTCGAATAGAACTCAACAATCAGACGGGAATTTATGGCCTGGGTCAAGTCCTCGTCTGCCGGTAGGGCGACCACCTCTCCCGACATTTCATTGATGTCAAGGGATAGCCATGAGGGTATGGGGCGCTTGGGTATTCCATCCGTCCGTTCCTTGAAGAAGTCCGAATTCTTCGTGGACTCCTTCCAGGAGATCACGTCACCTGCCCTGACCAGGAAAGAAGGTATATCCGTCTTTACCCCGCGGACCATGAAGTGACCGTGCATTACCATTTGCCTGGCCTGCTTGCGGGAATCTGCGAATCCCAGCAGGTAAACGATGTTGTCCAGGCGACGCTCCAGAGTGCGGAGCAGGTTCACGCCGGTAATGCCCGGGCTGTTGAAAGCCTCGGTCATGTAGCGCCGGAACTGGCCTTCCATCACACCGTAAATCTGCCTCGCCTTCTGCTTCTCCCGCAGATGCACTCCATAATCCGACGGCCGACGCCGCCGGTTCATCTGATCGCCGGGTGGCGAATGCCGGCGTTCCACGGCGCACCGCGGCGTGAAACACCGGTCTCCCTTCAAAAATAGCTTTTCGCCTGCCCTGCGGCATAGGCGGCAGGATGGTCCTGTATATCTTCCCATAATCCTCTACTACACTCTTCTTCTTTTCGGCGGCCTGCAGCCGTTATGGGGAATGGGCGTTACGTCCCTTATGCTCGTCACCAGCAGTCCCGCTCCCTGCAGGGAACGAATTGCTGCCTCGCGACCTGCCCCAGGGCCCTTGATATAGACGTCAATCTGGCGCAATCCCATGTCCATGCCCCGGCGGGCAGCCTGCTCCGCGGCGCGCTGGGCGGCAAAGGCCGTCCCTTTTCGGGACCCCTTGAAGCCGACCGTGCCGGCGCTGGCGGAAGCTATAACATTGCCGTCCGAATCGGTAATGCTTACCAGGGTGTTGTTGAACGTTGAATAAATGTAGGCGCGTCCCTGCGGGACCGAGCGGCGCTCACGCCGGCGAGTTCTAGGCCTGGGCATATAAAATCCTCAACATTGACAGACGTTTACTTCTTGCCACCGGTCCTGCGGCCCCGACCGGCAACGGTGCGTCGAGGACCCTTGCGGGAACGGGCATTGGTTCGGGTGCGTTGCCCGTGAACCGGCAGGCCCCTGCGGTGGCGAAGCCCACGGTAGGACCCAATTTCGATCAGGCGGCGAATATTCTGGTTCACGTCCCGGCGAAGGTCTCCCTCCGTCAGGTATTCCCGGTCCACAATTTCCCTGATCCTGTCCACCTGGCCTTCGTCCAGCTCATTCATCCTGGGAGACATATCCGGGTCAATCCCGGCCTTCTGCAGTATTTCGGCGGCAATAACGGGGCCTACCCCGTAAATGCTTCGCAGGGCGATATGTGCCCTCTTCCGGTCGGGAACGTCAACGCCGGCTATACGTACCATAATCTGACCCTCCTGAATTTCAAAGACCTAGCCTTGCCGCTGGGCATGGCGCGCATTGGCACAGATTACTCGAACCACTCTTTTGCGCTTGATTATTCGGCACTTGTCGCACCTCGGCTTAACCGATGCGGTCACACGCATGACTCTTCCTCCTGTGGGGCCAAAAGCGGAAGCGGATAGGGAACTGTCGCTACTTGAAGCGGTAGGTTATCCTGCCCCTGCTCAAATCATAGGGAGACAACTCCACCAGTACCCGGTCCCCCGGCAAGACCCGGATGAAATGCATCCGTATCTTGCCCGAGACGTGGGCCAGAACCTGGTGGTCGTTGGGCAGTTCCACTCGGAACATCCCGTTAGGCAAAGCCTCGGTTACCTTGGCTTCAACCTCAATGGCTTCCTTCTTCGCCATAATTCTCCTCGATGCAACCGGCAAGCGATAGGTCGCATTCTGCGGCAGTAGCCCTGATCAGTAATTCGTGGTTAGAACTTCCGGCCCGTCTTCCGTGATGGCAATAGTGTGCTCAAAATGGGAGGAGAGCGAACCATCGGCCGTTACCACTGTCCAGGCGTCATCCAGTACCCTGGTATGCCAGTCGCCAATGTTCAGCATCGGCTCAATGGCGATGCACATTCCGGCCCGAAGCAACTGGCCCTTTCCCGCCTGTCCATAATTGGGAACCTGGGGGTCCTCATGGAGGAATCGGCCGATGCCGTGGCCAACGAACTCGCGCACCACACCGTAACCTCGTGCCTCGCTGAAAGTCTGCACCGCAAAGCCGATATCCCCAATCCTGTTGCCGGGAACAGCGGCCTTTATGCCCTCTTCCAGGCTGCTCTTGGTAGCATTCATAAGGTCGGTGGCTTCCTGCGACACCTCTCCCACCGGCACGGAAATCGCCGCATCTCCTATGAACCCATTAATAGTCGCCCCGCAATCCATCTTGATGATGTCCCCTTCCTTAAGCACCCGCTTCCCCGGGATGCCGTGGACAATCTCCTCGTTCACGGAAGCGCAAATGGTGCCTGGAAAGCCGTGATAACCCTTGAAAGCCGGCTTGGCGCCGTAGCTGAGGATATTATCGTACGCAATTTTGTCCAGTTCTCGCGTGGTAATGCCTGGTTCCACCGATCGCCTGAGCAGGGTCAGGGTTGCCCCCACAATGGCGCCGGCCTCGCGCATTGCGTCCATTTCCTGCTTGGACTTGAGGGTTATGCCACCCGTGTAGGTAGTTGGCGAATTTGACGCGGTCCGGACTTTATCCTTTCGATTCATCTTGAATTTCCCACTCCCAATGCTGGTTATTGCAAACTCCGATTCTAACCCAACCTGGGTTAAGAGTCCAGACCCAGGGCGTTTATCGCGTCCCGGTTGATTTCATCCACCGGCCCGACTCCCGAAATCTCCGCCAGCAGTCCTTGCTGACGATAGAAGTCCAGCACAGGTTTGGTCTGCTCCTGGTACACCCCTATCCTTACCTGGATGGCCTCGGCGCGGTCGTCGTCCCTCTGATACAGTTCGCCCCCGCAAAAAGAGCAGGAAGGCGGAGCTTCAAACTGCGAGGGCTCCAGGCTAAATGGAGCCTGGCAATTCCGGCAAATAAACCTGCCCCCCAGCCGCCGCACCAGTTCATCCTGGGGAACGTCAACCAGCAATGCCTTATCCAGGCCCCTGGAGTCCTCAAGCAGCGCTCGGTCCAGGGCAATCGCCTGTTCACGGGTCCTCGGGAAGCCGTCCAGAATGAATCCCGATTCCGCCCCCAGTTCGTTGACCTTGCCCAGCACCATCTCAATTACCAGGTCATCAGGAACCAGGAGACCCTGGCTCATGAACTCCGAGGCCTTCTTCCCCAGCGCCGTGCCTTCCTTGAGATGGAATCGAAACAGGTCACCCGAACTGATGTGAGCTATTTCCAGCCTTTCCTTCAACAACTGGGCCTGTGTGCCCTTGCCTGCGCCTGGCGGACCGAAGAGCGCCATTCTGATAGAAGATTCCACGTCCTATCTCATGAACCCTTCATAGTTTCTCATCAGCAATTGGGCTTCCAATTGCCTCAGCGTATCCAGTCCAACACCCACCATTATCAAAAGGCTGGTGCTGCTGAGCTGGATAGCCTGAACATCCGTTACCAGCGACGCCAGGTAGGGAACTATGGCCACAAAACCCAGGAACAAGGCCCCCCCGGTGGTAATCCTGACGATGACCCGGTTCAGGTATTCCTGGGTTGGCCGACCCGGCCGTATGCCCAGGACAAACCCGCCGTTTCGCTGCAGGTTCTCCGCCAGGTTCTGCTGCTGAAACACCACCAGGGTATAGAAG
>VXOH01000012.1 GCA_009840135.1 Chloroflexota bacterium
ACCCCCCCCCCCCCCCGGGCCGGCAACCACCCCGTCAATTTCTTCCCCGCACAGGCCGGCATCCGAGATGGCCTTCAGGCAGGCCTCCTTGGTCAGTCCGCCGCAACTGCGGTCCAGGGACACTCCATCCCAGCGCCGGTCCATGTGGGACTGTCCCCAGCCAACGACGGCGACCTTGCCCCGGTGTTCCCATATTCCCAAGCCTTCCCGATTTCTCATCCAGCCGGTGTTGCTTGCCATATCAGCTACCTCATGCCTTCTGCGCTGTGTGCCGAATCCACCTGGAAGGAGAGTCTCCTTTACCCGCCAATCCGTCCTGACCTTGCCCCGTCAAGGGGAAGGGACTTTTGAAACAACCGCTAGGTGACCACCTGCCACTCGTGGACCAGTTGCCCGGTGCTGGTCTCTTCAAATATCAACTCCACCGGGGCCCCGATGGGAACTTCGCCCGGCGGAGTGCCCGGGAGGTTGGACAGGAAATTGATGCCGGGGTCTTCGTCCAAGGTTATCACGGCAAAGTTGATGGGCTGGGCCCCGCGAAATCCCCGGATGCGGGAGTCGCGGATCACCATGTAAACGTCTATGTGTCCCTTGCCCTCCACTTCCTGCCATTCCAGGTAGTCCGCCGAGCCGCACCGGTCGCACCGCTGGGTCGGCGGGTATTGCAGCCGCTGGCAGGCGGTACACTTCTGCAATACCAGCCGCCTCTCGTTGCAGGCGTCCCAGAAGGGTTTGGTCAAATCGTTGGGTACCGGCGCGGGTCTCTCCAAACCAGGAATGGTTGACATGGTTCTCCCTCCGGTGGAAAATTGGCCGCCGTGGATTTTCCTTTGTTGTCCATTGTAACCCGGATTGCGTGCGGGGAGACCCTATGCGGGCTCTGCATTCCCCTCAATCCAGAATCCAGGGCTCGGTGCTTCCCTCGTCCATCCAGACGAACCGGAAGCCCGCCGCCAGCGCAAACTGGCGGTCCAGGTCAGTATCGCCGATGTGGTAGTACGCTTCGGCGGGAAAGCGCTCCTTCACCTCCGGCAGGCCCTGCTTGGACGAGACAAAGCTCACCTCGATGCCATGCCTATCCCAGATGGCCTGCTGCACGGGAATCGGACGGTCGGACGAACTGCCGACAATGCAGCCATGTGCCTGGGCCTTCCGGACCATATTCATGGTAACGGGCCCGGGCGGGTCTCCCGCTTCCAGCGTTCCATCTATGTCGAAACTGACTAATGTTGGCAATGGTGGCGTTCCTTGACTGAGGTGTCAGTCCCGTAGCGAAGGGTCATAGGTGTCCTCCCTGAAGGCGCTTATGTCGAAGTCTGGATGGCCGGCCGGAATATTTTCTGCCAACGGGGCCAGCTTGGAAAAGTCAATACGCCTTGGCCTGAGCAGTAACCCCTCGGAAGCTGCCGAGACTTCAAGATAGTCGCCAGGTCCCACACCCATGGCTTCCAGAACATGGGCCGGAAGGGTAACCTGCCTATTGGATGTGATTTTCACCAGCATAAGGCACTCCTTACCACTACGCTATTGTATGTAGAGCAAGCTCGTCAACTTTCCTTTGAAGCGAGGCGTCGTTCCGGTTTATGGTACCTCTGGAACAAGTCCCTTCCCCCTTGATGGGCTGACAGGAGTAGGTATTAGGCCATTCCAAAGGGTGAATTACCCAATGCAATGTCATCCTCATGAATTGTCATCCTGAGCGGAGCGAAGGATCTAGAATCGCAGGGAATAAAGGTGTTGCCTTTCTGAAAGTCGTCATAGGGGAACCCCTCAAGATTCTTCACTCCGTTCAGAATGACCTATTAACCGAGCAAGGTCTTTAGCAAATACATACCCTTGTCAGCCCTTGAAGGGGGAAGGTTAGGCGGCCACGTCCGCCCTTGGCGGGATGGGGGTGACAGCTTGCAAGGGAGGCTTTCCCCCTCGCCCTAACCCTCTCCCACCGGGGGGAGCGGGGAATTATTCAGACCATCCTTAAGCCCCTCCACCTGCGGCGCCTACGGCTCTCCGCCCACTGCCGGGTCCGCCCACTGGACGATGCCCCTTGTCCCAAAATCCTCTATCTCCTGCTCGCCGTATCCGATTTCCCGAAGCAGGGGCCTGGTGTGCTGCCCAACTTGAATGGAGGTCCGGTATAGGCCCGGCGTCATGGATAGCTCCACCAAACCCCCGTACCTAAGATACTTGCCAACAAACGGATGCTCCACCTCAACGCTCAGGGCGTTGGCCCTGGCGTGGGGATGGTCGGCATAGAAATCTCCCTCCAGCGCTTCGTCCGCGCGAACGCAACCAACATCCGCCGCCACCAGCAACTCCTCCCATTCTGCAGCAGTGCGCTGAGAGAGGATAGCCGCTATTTCGGTTACCAGGGTATCGTCATTGCTGAGCCGGGCTTCCCTGGTCGAAAACCGGGCGTCCGCCAGCAGGTCTTCCCGCCCGACGGCGCGGCAGAAGGCCTCCCACTCGTCCTGGAACAGGCAGCCCAGGAAGACCCATCCCTCGCTGCAGCGGTAGAGCCGGTACAGGGCATGCAGGCCGTGAATATCCTCGTCGGGCCGAACTATGGCCGGGCGGTTTGCGTAGTCGTAATACTCATCGGCATTGGTCCATGCGTTGGCGTTGAGCATGGTAACGTGGATGGGCTGGCCCTGGCCGGTAAGGTCTCTTGCTCGCAGGCCCAGCATAATGCCGGTGGCCAGGGCTGGTGAGGTGTTCTGGTCCGGCCCCCAGTTGGACTTCATAATCCAGCGGGTTGCCTCCACCGTCTCCTCCATGTCCAGAACCCTTTCCGGCGGCGGGGGCATGCCTCGCCCCATCTGCCGCATGGCGCCGCCCATGATGGCCCCGGGGATGGGATGCGCGCCCGGACGGCTGGCGTGCTCACCATGTTCGCCGTAGGTCCCCATCCAGACGTGGACCATGCGGGGGTTGATGTTCCGGCAGGTCTCCCAGTCTATCTGGAGACGTTCGGGCACGCCCAGCCGAAAGTTGTGCAGCAGCACGTCGGCCTTGGCGATAAGCTTGTGGATGATCGCCTTTCCCTCGGGGGTCTGAAGGTCAACCTGGGTGCCCTCCTTGCCGGCGTAAGTCCGCGGCTCGGCTATGGACTGTGCGGTGGAGCGGCGGCCCTCGTCCAGCCGCCGGTCAGTGGCGTCAACCTTAATCACCCGGGCTCCCAGGTCTGCCAGCAGGGATGCGCCGTAAGGGCCGGCCTGGATGGTTGAGAGGTCCAGGATGGTAACGTCCGACAGGGGATGGGCGGGAACGTGGCCGTCAGTTGCCTCAGGCGCGCCGCCTGATCCGTCTTCCGATGCTGTTCCCAGGCTTCCCAGGACCTCGGCGTTGTGCTGTCCCACGTCAGGCGCGGGGCCGCTGGGATCACCGGGAGTCTCCTTCAAATCCACCAGCGGGGCCAGGGTGCGCATGCGGCCCACCCTGGGGTCGTTGATGGTCACCACCGTGCCGTTGGAGATTACCGCCGGATGGTCCATGGCTTGGACGCTGTCCCGATAGGGTTCGGCGGCGATGTTTCCGTCCTGGAGATAGATCTCCATCCAGTGGTCCGATGTGTCTTCCCGCTGCTTTTGCAGGATCTCCCGGCGCAGCAACTCCCGGTTTTCGATGTCTATGGCGGGAACCCTCTGGAAACGCTCGTCTTCCAGCAGGTGCCCCAGGCCGGTTCTGTTTAGTTTTGCGGGGTATTTGAGTGTTCGGTGACGGTGGCAACATC